>CAYOHF010000001.1:0-113440 GCA_964403695.1 uncultured Woeseiaceae bacterium
CTTTTCTACCGACAGGGCCGTACCGATTCGTGTAATCTTCTTGAGGTGTGTGGTGGGTTGATGTTTTGCAAACATTGCAGAACATGTTTTCAACATGTACTGCAATGTTCGTCGCCCGCTCGGCGGGCTCCTACGATACCTCGCTACAATTTTTGGCCTTGTGGAATTTCCCCATTCTGTGGGAGCGGCTTTAGCCGCGAATGACTCCTACAAATTCTTGATCTCGCTGATTAGCTCGCCCGCCATCGCCTGGCCGTCGCCGTACAACATCCTGGTTTGATCGAGGAAGAACAGCGCATTCTCAATTCCGGAGAATCCTGCGCCCTGGCCGCGTTTAATAACCACGACATTCTTCGCGTAATCTGCATCGAGAATCGGCATGCCGTAGATTGGGCTGGCGGGGTCGGTGCGGGCAACCGGGTTGACCACGTCGTTCGCACCAATGATCAATGCGACGTCAGCAGTCGGGAATTCCGGGTTGATCTCGTCCTGATCATAGATGATGTCATAAGGCACGCCAGCCTCGGCAAGCAGGACGTTCATATGGCCTGGCATTCTTCCTGCAACCGGATGAATCGCGAATTTCACGTCCACACCCCGTTTAATCAACAGCTGTGTTAGCTCCCAGACCTTGTGCTGTGCCTGCGCTACCGCCATGCCGTAGCCAGGTATGATCAGCACTTTGTCGGCAAAGGCCATCATGACGGCAACATCTGCCGCATCGATGGGCTTCATGCTGCCGCTAACTTCATCGCCACCCGCCACAGCTTCGTCACCGAAGCCCGAGAAAAGTACGTTGCCCAGCGAACGATTCATGGCCTTGGCCATGAGTTGAGTCAACAGACTACCCGCCGCACCAACGACCGTTCCTGCGATGATCATCGCCGCGTTTTGCAAAACGAAACCTTCAAATGCAACCGCAAGGCCCGTCAATGCGTTGTACAGGGAAATAACAACCGGCATATCGGCGCCGCCGATTGGCAGCGTCATCGTTACGCCCAGCAAGAGTGCCATCAGGAAGAAGATTGTTACGGAATTGACGTCACCATGTTGCAGGACAATATATCCCGCAGTAGCGACCGTTCCGACAAGCAACAACATGTTAAAAATCTGCTGTCCGGGGAAACGAAAGGTACTCTTCATTAACCCCTGTAACTTCGCAAACGCGATCAGGCTGCCGCTGAATGACACCGCCCCGATCATGCCGCCGAGCACAGCCAGCGTACCAAAGACCATGCCGTGATCCGCGCCGCTGTACAGTTCAACTGCCGAAATGGCCGCGGCCGAACCACCACCCATGCCGTTATACAAGGCGATCATCTGCGGCATGTCGGTCATGGCTACTTTCTTGCCGCTGACCCAGGCGACAACACCACCGATAAATATGGCGACCATCATCAGCGGGTAATTGCCCATCCCCGGATAGAGGAAGGTGACGACTGTCGCGACGACCATACCGGCGCCGGCCCATACGACACCGCCACGCGCGGTGACGGGTGAACTCATACGCTTGAGCCCGAATATGAACAGTATCGCAGCGATGAAATAACTGGCCTCGATGACCGTGCGGATGGAGATAAACTCGCTCATGAGCTTTTCTCCTTGCCTTTATCTTTGCTGCTCTTGAACATTTCGAGCATGCGCTCGGTGACCACGTAGCCACCGACTGCGTTGCCGGCGCCGAGAAGGACGCCGATAAAGCCAATGCTGAGTTCCAGCGTGGTCTCTGCCCGTCCGAGTGCCACCATCGCGCCGACCAGGACGATGCCGTGCACGAAGTTCGAGCCGGACATCAGTGGTGTATGCAGAATTGCCGGCACACGACCGATTACCTCATGGCCGACGAATGCCGCCAGCATGAAGATATAAAGTGCTACGAATCCATCAATCATCAGGCAGATCCCCCTTCAATTGCTTCACGCGTCGGCTCATGTTTAATCTCGCCATCGTATGTAAGTGCTGATTTGGCAAAAACTTCATCTTCCCAATCGATATTCAGTTCGCCGTCTTCGTTGATAGCGGGTTTGATGAAGTTGAAAAGATTGCGTGCGTACATATCGCTGGCATGTCTGCCGAGAGAA
The DNA here is from genome assembly GCA_964403695.1 of uncultured Woeseiaceae bacterium. Classification (GTDB taxonomy): domain Bacteria; phylum Pseudomonadota; class Gammaproteobacteria; order Steroidobacterales; family Woeseiaceae; genus SZUA-117. The sequence goes on from CAYOHF010000001.1 coordinate 2,082, forward strand.
GCAGGCAGGTTGGTCGGGCCGACAATTTGTACACGGTGTGCCACAACCGTCTCGCCTGCTTTGGTTAATTCGCAGTTGCCGCCGGTTTCAGCGGCGAGATCGACAATTACTGCGCCGGGCTTCATTGCCTCGACCGCAGCGGCGGAAATAATCTTCGGTGCCGGTCGTCCCGGAATTGCCGCGGTGCTGATTACAACGTCGGAAACGGCGATTTCTTTGTCGAGCGCTTCTTTTTGTTGTTGCTTTTCCTCGTCAGTGAGTTCCCTGGCATAACCGCCTTCGCCTTCGGCAGATACACCAGTATCGACAAACTTGGCACCAAGCGATTCGACTTGCTCTTTGGTGGCACCGCGGACATCGTATCCTTTGACGATTGCACCGAGGCGTTTCGCTGTCGCGATCGCCTGCAGACCGGCAACACCAGCGCCGATTACCAGTACCATGGCCGGGCGGATAGTGCCGGCAGCGGTGGTTAACATAGGAAAGAATTTGTTGAGCGTGCTGGCGGCAATCAGTGTTGCCTGATAGCCAGATGCTGCTGCCTGTGATGACAGAACATCCATGCTTTGCGCGCGCGAGATGCGGGGAACGAGTTCCATCGCAAAACCCGTGTGTTTCTTGCTTTGCAAAGACTTTACGAGGTCCCGGTTGATGTGGCCGTACATCATGCCACTGACAACCGAGCCATCCGCGAGTTTTTCCACGCTTTGTGTGCTCGCAGGCTGGACCGTGAAAAGCAGGCCACATTTCTTCAGTACGCCCGCAGCGTCGGTTACCTCGACACCCTCGTAGTCTTCGTCAGGGATCTGTGAACCATCACCTGCGCCACTTTCCATGACAACAGATACACCCAGTTTTTGCAGTTTGCCGGTTATCTCCGGGGTCAGAGCGACCCGCGTTTCACCGTCAAGAGTTTCTTTTAGCACGCCAACCGTGAGCGGCATCGTCAATCTCCGTCAATCAATCTTTCGCTTTAAGTAGTCCGTGTGCCGCCGCCGGAAAATCAGTAGATTTCCTTACATTTGAGATTCTTGGAGTTGGTGGCCCGGGCGTTTTTGCTTTTCATATCACGCGATGACGAATAATGACATAGGATGCGTGAATGCGGAACCGCTCGACAGTTTGATTTTTACCGGGTGTCCTGCATTATGGGACTGGTTATAGGTGAGGACTACTGGATGCTGTACGGAACCGCTGCAACTATCTCACAACAGGTCCTGAGGACCGACGTGGCAGGCATGCCGCTCGAGTGGATTGACTACCGCGAAGCGGTACGCCTCTACCACACAGAGCAGGTAGCCTATGCCTGCGGGACAAGGCTGTACACGGTGTTTGGTGGCTTCAATGCGGTCGATGGTCGACGCAGCCGAATCGACGTGAGTTCCATCATCGCGACCCAGGGTACGAGCCGGGGGCTGGCCTTCACCAGGGATCGCTATATTCCACCACTGAATAACCGCACACTGTTCAAGCGAGATGCAAATATTTGCCTCTACTGCGCAATCCGCTTCCCGACCCGCGACCTGACCCGTGACCACATCACACCCCTGTCTCGCGGTGGCAAGGATGCGTGGAACAATGTCGCCACCGCGTGTCGGCGCTGCAACAATCACAAAGGTGGCAGGACACCGGAGCAAGCGGCAATGCAGTTGATCGCCGTGCCGTTTACGCCGACCTACGCAGAATATATCTATCTGAAGGGCCGTCGTGTACTGGCTGATCAAATGCAATACCTGCTTGCCCATATTCCACGATCCAGTCCGTTACACGCGCGGCTTACGGACCATTTGTCTGTCGGTGAGACTATTTTTGACGAGCCGCATTCTTCTTAAGTTGTTGGTAGCAAATGCAATATCTGATTGACGCCAGCGTTTATGTTTTCCGGGCACATTTCTCGATGCCGGACGATATGGTCGATGATGAGGGCAATCCGGTAAACGCATTGTACGGATTCTGCCGTTTCCTCGGCGATTTCATGGAACAGGTCCGACCACAACATATTGCCGTGCTATTCGATAGCGGCCAGGGTCAATTATTTCGTACTGAAATTTATCCGGCGTACAAAGCCAATCGCGAGCCGGCACCACCGGAACTGAAACGTCAGTTCGAACAGTGTCGACGCTTTACGCGGGCGCTTGGGTTGATGGAGTGTGCACACCCCAATTACGAAGCTGACGACCTGATCGGGACATTGGTTAGCGCGGGTCGGGAAAAGGGTCGGGCATCGACAATCGTCAGTCGCGACAAGGATCTTGCGCAACTGGTGACGAAGGAAGATGTCTTCTGGGATTTTTCTGGCAAGGGCAAGATAAAGTACGCACAGATTCCGCAGCATTTCAGCGTCTGGCCTGAACAGATAGCCGATTTTCTCGCGCTGGCAGGTGACAGTGTCGATAACATTCCTGGCGTGCGTGGCATCGGTAAGAAAACCGCCACGGCATTGTTGCAACATTTCGGCTCGCTTGAAAGTATTTATGAAAATCTTCACGCCGTGCATGAAGTCAACGTCCGCGGTGCGAAAACACTGGCCGCAAAGCTCAATACGCACAGGGATGATGCGATGCTGGCGCGCAAATTGACCGGAATCGCCTGTGACGCTCCGTATGAGCGTCCGGTAACGGGCCTAAGACCGGTCGCACCCGATCTCGGAGCCATCAATGCGTTGTACGACGAAGCGGGCATTGGTATGGCATTGCGGCGCCAGGCCGAGCGATTGTCAGATCTGAGATAAAGACGCCGCGGAAGTACCCGCTATGCCCGAATGGCAAACACTGTTTACGGTACTACGTGAAAACGGCATTAACGTGTCGTTGCGGGATATACCGCGTCCTGTAGGTGGCGGTGACATAAGTGCGGCATGGCGAATCAAGACCGAAAAAAACTCCGTATTTCTGAAAACCGGGCCGGTTGATTCCCTGGCAATGTTTCAGGTGGAAGCCGACGGCCTGCGTGAATTACAAAAGGCAGATGCGATTCGGGTACCCAATGTGCTCGGCTGCATCAGTTCAGGGTCCGAATGCCTGCTGGCACTCGAATGGATTGAATTTGAGTTAGCGGACAGCCGCACGGAAAAAATGCTGGGGCAACAGCTCGCAAAGCAACACCGATTTCGTGAGAGCCGTTTTGGCTGGCACAAGGACAATATGATCGGCAGAACCCCGCAGCACAATCTCTGGAACGATGACTGGGTGGAGTTTGTAGCGGCGGATCGGCTGGGCTTTCAGCTTGAGCTTGCCGCCAGAAACGGCTTTAGTGGCGACTTGCAGACTGAGGGCGCAACACTTTGCAAAAACCTGGGTCAGTTTTTTTCTGACTACTCGCCGGAGGCGTCTCTCCTGCATGGCGACTTGTGGGGTGGCAATTGGGCTGTAGCGGATGGTGCGCCGGTTGTTTTTGATCCTGCGGTCTATTATGGCGATCGTGAATCGGACCTTGCGATGACAAAACTGTTCGGTGGTTTTGGCGCGTCTTTTTATGATGCTTATGAAGAGGCGTGGCCGCTATCGGCTGGCAGCGAGCAGCGAATCCTGCTGTACCAGCTCTATCACGTCCTGAATCATCTGAACCTGTTCGGCGGCTCATATCTGGATCGTGCACTCCGTCTGATTCGCGCGTTGTCGTGACCAAAAACGTCGGTTCGACCCCGGTTTTGTGGCATTTCTGGGATTTCTACAATCGCCCGCTGGGCGGGCTCCTACATTTCTAACTAGAATCGTAGGAGCCCGCCCAGCGGGCGATTGCGGCCTGGTCAAGTCAACTTGATGCTTCATCCGAACAGCAGTGTGTTCGACCCCGGTTTTTGCTCAAAGCTATTCTTCGGGCATCTCGTCGGATTCATCCACTTCATACAACTCGCCAAGGAAATCTTCGTCGAACAGGTACAGCATGGTGCCCTCCGGCGCCTGTAGCGCCATGAAGGCACCTTCAAAGCCGGGAAATTCATGGTGTATGAAGCCATGTTTGGCAATGGCTATCCACACGGCTTCCCTGTCATCACAGCGAAAACAAAGTGATGGGCCCTCAAGCGCGATGCTTTCGCTGAGTCCCAGTGACATGCCAGCCGCGTTAAAGCGCATATGTGTCGTCGGTTCCTCGCGCATGCGCAGCAATTCAGGGGCGAGCGGCGCCCAGAAGCGCCCGGCACGCAGTGCATCCCTGGTGGGTAAGGTCAGTTCGAACCAGCGCCCGCATAAAGAACTGTCGGTGTCTTCGTCCGGTGGGGAGAATGTTCTGGCCTCGATCATGGAAATAATATTTCCATCGACGTCAGGAAAACCAAGTTCGTTGAAGGCCTCTTCGTCGAGTTGCAGGTATTTAAAATCGAAGCCGTGGTCCGACATGGAACGCGCCTGATGCGCCAGCTCCTGGTGTACGAATGTAAGCGCAGGAGCATCGAGCGAGCGATCGTGTAAACCTATACAGAGTTCACCATCGCTGACGACTGCGTACTTGTGCGCTAAAACATCACCGATTTCGAGCTCATGGAAACCAAGCAATTTGTAAAAACCGAGCGAATCGATAATGTTGGGCGTCTGCACACTAAATTCGAGAAATCGACCTAACACGACTAATTATCTGCGCCCATGTCGCGTGCACGCTGTAAACTTTTCTCCATTTCGCGAGTGGCTTCGGACAGGCTCCAGTCAGGAGATGCCTCCGGCCAGCCCGCAATATTTTTCTCGATCAACCGACTTAAGAATGCCACATGATCATCGCGAGCGTTTAAAGCCGGAATGTAACGTAACTCACCACCGCCAGATTGCGCGAACAGCTCGGCGTTCTGCATGGCGATTTCCTCGAGTGTTTCCAGACAGTCAGCGGCAAATCCGGGGCACACGACATCGACCCTTGCTGTCTTGTCCTGACCCATTCGTTTAAGCGTGTCATCCGTATAGGGTCGCAACCATTCTTCACGGCCTACACGAGACTGAAAGCTGATTTCCCATTCGTGCTCGTCAAGCTCAAGTGCTTCGGCGACCAGTCTTGCCGTTTTCTGGCATTGGCAATGATAAGGATCACCGTCTAGCAACGTTCGCTTCGGCACACCGTGGAAAGACATCAGCAATCGGTCACCGCGACCGTTTATGTCCCAGTAATCGCGAACGCTGGTGGCTAATGCAGCAACGTAGCCCGCCGCATCGTGATAATGATTGATGAAACGAAGTTCAGGAATCCAGCGTCGTCGCGACAGCGCACTCGTCACCTTGTCGAATACGGAAGCGGTGGTGGTACCGGAGTATTGAGGATAAAGCGGCAGGACAACGATGCGACGAACGCATTGTTCATGCATTTTTTGCAATGCAGATTCGATCGCCGGGTTGCCGTACACCACTCCAAGTTCGACATTTACGGCGCCGGAAAGCCGGGCGTTGAGTTTTTCCTGCACGCTTAGGGCGATTTGCGTTGAGTGCAAAAGCAGTGGTGAGCCGCGGTCTGTCCAGATCTTCTGATAGGCCATTGCCGACTTCGCGGGTCGGGTTCTAAGGATGTAGCCGTGCAAAATAGGCAACCAGATCAATGGTGGAACTTCCACCACACGTCGGTCGGACAGGAACGCGCCAAGAAAGCGGCGAACAGCCGCCGGCGTCGCGGCGTCCGGGGTGCCCAGATTGACCAGAAGGACACCGAGTGAGTCGGGTAGTCCATGTTCGTATTGTGGCGCTGATTCGAAGGCTGGCATAGTTTCCGGCACGCATCTTAAGGTGGTGTAAGTGTCTGACGAACAGTACTAATACTGGGTTGAAAAAGCCATTCATGACTTTTTCAACAGCTTGCTCGATGGTCAGAACACGCGCCAGTAATGCCGTATCATTACACCATCACCTAGGGAGCATCCGGCAATGCAAGACGATTCACAATCAACAGGTATGCCGACTGATCGGCGGACGCTGGTACGCGACATTGCGATTCTGCAGGTCAAGCTGGTGGTCGATGGCCTGAGAGATTTCATACTGGTGCCGGTATCGCTGGTCGCCGGCATCATGAGCCTGGTCAAGCGCGGTGATGAGCCGGCGACAGAATTCTATGACCTGTTAAAGATGGGGCGCAGGAGCGAGCGCTGGATCAATCTTTTCGGCGCTGCAGAGCGAGTGCACGGGCCGGAAAAAGAGGATGATCAACTACTGCCCGGGGATATCGACACTTTGGTTAGTCGGGTCGAATCTTTTGTCGTTGACGAGTATAAAAAAGGCGGCGTGACGAAGCAGGCCAAAGACCAGGTGGACAAGGCGCTCAACAAGCTACACAAGCGCGCCAGGCCAAATAAATAATCGTGGGAGCGGCATCCTGCCGCGATAAAGGCCGATCGTGGCAGGATGCCGCTCCCACGAGAGTTTTCAGCCTAGCGCTGTACGTCCCGACCGGAAATCAGGTCTTCAATGCTTGGCGCCGGGTGATCAGGCCCCATGCGTCCTTCCTTGAGGCGACGTATGTAATCCTTGTACGCACGCATGGCCTGGTAGCCGAAGATCCAGCAAATGGGCAGGTTTGCATAAATGATGACGCCAAGACCGATACCCGTCATATTGTCGAGATCCGCGCTGGTCTTTATATGTCCAAGGGTTGCTACGAAGGTGAGCGAGCAATAAACCAATCGGTATGGCAACGCGCTTTTGCTACCCCACATATAAACAGCGCCCTGTTCGCCGTAATAGCCCCACGCAATAATCGTAGAGATCGCGAATAACCAGGACGCAATCGTGATCAACCATTTCCCGAGACCCGGTCTGACCGAGTCAAAGGCTTTTGCAGTCAGCGTCGCGCCAACATGGTCCTGGTAGAAACCACCGTCGACCACCTGTGGTTCGACCGACCCCTCGAAAGGCTGCCATGCAGCAACAAAACTATTGCCCTCAGCAGAGACGATGCCTGTTATGCGATGCAGATTCTGCTCCGTTGCAGCATTTTCGCCGGCCCTGACGATCATGAGTAACGGCTCCTGGTCCTGCCATTCACCTTCGCCCAGCTGAGTATTCGGATACGCCCAGCCGGATGCGGTCTGCACTGCTTGTGGGGGGCTGTCGAAGGCAACGTCGGGTGCGCGATTCCAGATGCCTGTGGACAAAATGATAAGTGCGGTAAAAGTACACACAACAATTGTGTCGATGAAGGGCTCCATGCCACCAACCAGGCCTTCGCGCGCCGGTTCGTCGGTCTTCACAGCGGCATGTGCGATCGCCGATGAGCCCTGGCCGGCTTCGTTAGAAAACACCGCGCGTTTCATACCAAAAAGAAAAGCCGAGCCAGCGGTGCCACCGATAAATGCACCGGTCGCTTCGGTCGCCGTGAAAGCGTTGGTAATGATCAATCCCATCATCGCGGGGATCTGATCGAAATTGGCAAACAACACGTAAAAGCCGGCGACGATATAGACAAAGACCATGCTCGGTACGAGTGTTCCGGCAACCATGCCGATTCTTTTGATGCCGCCGAGGAGGACCGCCGCGACGATAGTGGTCAGAACGATGCCGCTGATCCAGCCGGGTACATTGAAGTACTCGTTGGTTATGTCCGCGACGTTCCATGCCTGGAACATGTTGCCGCCGGTACCGGAGGACACCATGACAGTAAAGGAATAGAGAACAGCGAGGCCTGTACCAATCCAGCCGAGCCCGGGCCGCATCTTCTTGAGCGCTGTACCTGCAACCCACATGGGACCGCCGTGAGGGTTTTCGGGATCGTCAGTGTTGCGATAGAGCATGGACAAGGTGACTTCCGTCAGCTTGATAGACATACCCAGGAAACCAACGACCCACATCCAGAAAATTGCGCCAGGGCCACCCAGCGTGATGGCGAGTGCTACACCACCGATATTGCCGAGTCCCACTGTTCCGGACAAAGCCGCAGACAATGCCTGGAAATGGTTGATTGCGCCGGGGTCATTCGGGTCATCGTAAAAGCCGCGGACAACCTTGGGGCCGTGGGTTAGCGCCCGGAATTGAGAGAAGCCGCTCCAGATGGTGAACAACACGCCGGTCGCAGCGATGATATAAATCCACGTCTCATTCCACAGAATGGCGTTGATCGTGGCCAAAATCTGGCTCAGCTCACCCATGCATTCCCCCATGCAATCGACTTGTTGTAATTTCTAACGAGCTGTCGGGAATCATTTTCTTCGACAGCTTCCGGAATCTCAGGCTGCTTCCATGATTGCTGTTACGCCCATACCACCAGCGGCGCAAACCGATATCAGGCCGCGGCCACTGCCTTTTTCATGCAACATCTTGGCCATTGTGGAGACAATTCTGGCACCGGTCGCGGCGAACGGATGGCCAATTGCCAGGCTGCCGCCCTTGACGTTGAGTTTGGCAAGCTCGATCGGGCCCATGGGGTGGTTTCTGCCAAGCCGGTCACGACAAAATTGCTCTGACTGCCACGCTTTCAGGGTGGCGATAACCTGCGAGGCAAAGGCCTCGTGAATCTCGTAAAAATCAAAATCCTGCAGATTCAGATCAGCGTCCTTGAGCATATCGGACACGGCGTACGCCGGTGCCATCAGGAGACCCTCGACGCCGACGAAGTTGACTGCCGCGACTTTGCAATGCGTAAGGTAGGCGATTATCGGCAGGTTCTTCTGTTTCGCCCATTCCTCGGAGGTAAGCAGCACAGCTGCAGCGCCATCAGTCAGTGGCGTACTATTGCCGGCAGTCATTGTGCCGGTTTCACTTTTATCAAAAACTGGTTTGAGAGCCTGCAATTTTTCGAAAGTTGTGTCGCGGCGAATGTTGTTATCTTCCTCCACGCCTTGATAGGGAATTACCAGGTCATCATAAAACCCGGCTTCGTAAGCCGCCGCCGCTTTCATGTGGCTGGCCAGGGCCAGCTGGTCCTGGTGTTCGCGGGATACTTCGAATTCCTTCGCGGTAATTTCGGCACTCTGACCCATGGATAAATGTGTTCGTGGTTCGATCACACCGGGGAGTTGCGGTTTGAGATGGCCTGGCCTGAGTGAAAGCCATGGCTTCAGTTTCTGCCCAATCGATTTGCCGCGGGCGCTTTCCAAAAGCAGGGCGCGGAACTTATCGGAGTAAACGATGGGTGCGTCGCTGATCGAGTCGGTGCCACCCGCAATTCCCACATCTATTTGTCCTAAAGCGATCTTGTTCGCGATGTTGATGCAGGCCTCGATGCTGGTGCCGCAAGCGCGCTGCATATCGACGCCCGGGGTACGCAATGACAGTCCGGCGCCAATCGCGCATTCTCTGGCAAGATTCCAGTCCTTGGAATGTTTGATGACGGCGCCGAGCGCGACATCACCTAACGTCTGACCTTTCAAATCGTATTTGTTAACGAGTGCGGTCATGGTCGCTGTCATCATGTCCTGATTGGAGCAGTTCGTATATATTGAATGGGCGCGACAAAAGGGGATCCTCAATCCGCCGACCACTGCCACCCGTCTCGCTCGTCCGTCATGCAACATACGTGTCTCCGCACAATAAATATTGATCTGTGGATAGAGCCGGCTATAGCTTTTTCCACAACTGCTGGTGTGATACTGCCTGCGTGCGGCAACCTTACACTATTGCCGGACAGTATCGTAACCACTACATTGCGGGGTTGAACTCCGCAATTCCAGGAAAGAGCTAATAACAGTGTCGTCATCGCGAAACAAATGGTTGCACGAATCTAGGGCCCTGCTAAGTGTTGCGGGCCCGCTGATCGTCAACAATCTGTCGATCGCGGGGATGCAGTTTGCAGACGCGGTAATGGCGGGACGTCTCGGCGCAGAGGCGCTCGCGGCGGTCGCCGTTGGCGGCAGCATCTGGTTTCTGGGTTTCACGGTCATGCTCGGCCTGATGATGGCAATCTCGCCCATCGTGGCGCGGCACTATGGCGCTGGCGACAAAGAATTGATCGGGCGCTACACGCGGCAGGGACTCTGGCTCGCCGCTGTGCTCGGGATGTGCATATTTACGCTGGCACAGCTATTTGTAGAGCCGTTGCTTACATTCATCGGCATCGATGTCGGATTTCGTGCGACGACGATCGGCTACGCCAAGGCGATCATGTTTGGTGCCCCGGCGATTTGTGCATTTCTCGCCTTCCGCTTTACCACAGAGGGTATCGGTTTCACCCGGCCGATCATGTACACCTCATTGCTTGCGCTGGCCAGCAATGTATTTCTGAATTATACGCTGATGTATGGTCATTTCGGTTTCCCTGCCTTCGGCGCGGTGGGTTGCGGTATCGCGAGCGCAATCACGATGTGGCTGATGGTGTTCGTGCTTGGTATCTATGTCTATGTGCACCCGATTTACAAGCCACTGAAAATATTCGATCACATGGCGCCCTTACGTATGCCGGTGCTGAAAGAAATACTGAATCTTGGCATGCCAATTGCCGTGACGATCACCGCGGAAGCTGGCTTGTTTTCGGCGGTATCGATCCTGATTGGCACACGCGGCGCAGCAATCACGGCGGCGCACCAGATCGCACTTAATTTCGCATCGACGATGTTCATGATTCCGCTGGCGCTGAGTGCTGCGATAACAATTCGAACCGGGCACGCCCTTGGCGCAGGGAACACAGCGCTGGCACGTTTCGCCGGAGCGACCGGTATCTGGATGAGTGCGTTTTTTATGACCTGTTCTGCGGCTTTCCTGCTGTTTTTCAGAGATATCGTCGTTAGCGTGTACACGAGTGATCCGTCAGTGCAGGCGATTGCAGTCAGCCTCTTGCTCATGGCGGCAGTTTTCCAGATTGCCGATGGCGTACAAATTGGTGCCGCCGGTGCGCTGCGCGGCTACAAGGACACCCGTATGCCGATGGTCATAAATACGTTTGCATATTGGGCCCTGGGCTTTCCGCTGGCGTATATCGCTGCGATCACATTCCAGTCGCCACCGTCATATATCTGGGCGGGATTCGTATTGGGCCTTTCTGTAGCAGCTGTATTGCTGACGGTGCGATTCAACCGTTTATCGAAACGCTTCCTGTCTGACACCTGAAGTCAACGAATTCAAGATTCAGATTGGCCGAACGTCGGCACGTCTCCGGCAAGGTACTCATCCTCTTCCGGCGTGTTCTCGCGTTGCAGCAGTGTATTACGATGCGGGAACCTGCCGAATTTCTGCACAATGTCGGAATGCAGCTCCGCGAATTGTGCGATTGTCTCGAACGTTTCCTTGTAGGTAGGAGAAACTGCTTCGACGAGCCTGTCAAAAATCTTGCAGGATTTGCCCTGCACTTTGCGTGATTCTGCATGTTGTAAGGGCATATAGAAAAAGACTCGCTGGATGGGTGTCAGCCCGTGGTCTTTTTTCTCCATGGCGCCCTCAACGCAAAGCTTGAGTGCGTCCTTGTCTTTGGCGAAGGCCTCCGGCTTGCTGCGATAAATGTTGCGGCGAAACTGATCCAGCAAAATAATCAGGGCGAGGCGGCCTCTTGGCTCCTGCCCCCAATGATTAAGATTTCCCGCCGAAGCAAGTTCTACATCATCAGAAAATTCCCTGGCAACCTCTTCATCGAAAACAGGATCCTCACCGAACCAGATATCCATACGACCATCGATTTGCGGTGCGCTGAGAGATTTTTCCTTAAACCAGAATGACAGCACAGCGTCGATTCGACCCTGATCGTCATCCGTTATCGTGGCGTCCTCACCTTCGCTCAAGATTTTCACTGACATAGTTTTATCCGTTTATCGCCCGCGACTCCTGCAGGGCCGGTGTTGTACAGCCGGTCAGCGTATCCGGCGCCGGCCATTATGCGAACCGCGTCACAGTAACTGTGCTGTACGACCGCTCATAGTGTGTTCTAACACCGGAAGCTGGCAAATGCTATGTACGAGGTTCGGGATGATGGTCACCCCGGGTTTATGAGCATTTGGACCTGAAGATGCGCTTATGAAGCACTACCTGAAACTCGGCCTGATTTGTGCACTTCTTGCGGGTTGCGGTGGTACCGGCGGCGGTCCGGAGGAAGCGTTGCGTGCCTGGGTTGGCGAGGCTGAGGCGGTAGCCGAAGAGAGAGATCGGCGTGGACTGCTCGCCCTGATTTCTGAGAATTATGCCGACGGGCGTGGCAACGACTACGAAGGTGTGGGCCAGATGCTGCATATTTATTTCCTGCGGCAGCAATCGATCGCCTTATTGGTGACTATCGACGAGATCATTCTGGCGGGCAATACAGCTGCTACTGTCAACTTAACGGTGGGCATGGCCGGCACCAACAATAGTGCACTCGGCATCAGCGCCGATGCGTATAACTTCGAGCTGGAATTGCAGGCCGATGACAATGAGTGGTTGTTGATTGGTGCGCGTTGGGGCGAGTTGGGCGAGAAACTGCGTTGAAATAACCGGGCGAGATATGTTAAGGAGTATGTGATGAAAAGCAGCAATCAATTGCGAATTTCTGTCGGCCTGCTTGCAGCACTGTTTTTGTCAGCTTGTGCGAGTACTGAAACGATGATCGTCGCTCCGGCGGTGCAGCTCAAAAGCGTAGAGCTGAGTAAGGTGGGTTTTAATCAGCAGACATTTCTCCTTGGATTTGATGTGAGCAATCCCAACTCGTTTCCGTTGCCCGTCAAGGCGGTCAAATATCGATTGTTTTTCGACGATAAGAGTTTCGCTAGCGGAGAAACGCAGGGAAATTTCACCGTCCCGGCGCATGCAGATGATCAGTTCGTCCTTAGCGTTAACGTAAACTTTCTTGATTCAGCGACTCAGTTGACTTCGCTATTGCGTGGCGGCGTGCCCGAACATGTTGAATATGAGTTGCAGGGCAGCCTCGCCATCGACATACCGTTCGTCAAGCCCGTGCCATTTTCCAGCACTGGCGTGATTCCCGTAAAAAAATAGTCGTTGAATCGCGGCAAGGTGGCTCACGGACATCCGTGTCCTACGCGACATAAGTACGTCCTGTACAAAATACCGCTCCTGCGAGTCCTGCGCAGAATACGTAGGAGCGGCATCTTGCCGCGATATCGGTTACCCGTGGGTGATCGGTTTATCCGTAAACAGGAAGTCTTTTAACTCTTTATCAAATGTCGGGTCTTTGCGTCGAATCCATTCGAGAACCATTGCCGCATGTTCTTTTTCTTCGTCACGATTGTGCGCGAGGATAGCGGCCAACTCTGAATCTTTGCAGGCATCTACGCGCTGGTTGTACCAGTCGACCGCCTCAAGTTCTTCCATTAATGACGTTATTGCCCGATGCATGTCGCGGGTGGCATCCGTCAGTTCACTAATTGGTTCGTGGTATCCCTCGTTCGCCATTGGTAATGCTCCTGTGTTTTCCGGGTCTGCTTATGAATTCTTACCGATCAGGCTTTTGCTCCGCCGTCGGTGCGTGTCTTGGAATTCTGATAATAAATGAAACGCCCTCGTCAGTGTTCTCGGCGTCGATCGAGCCACCGTGACCTTCTGCGATCAGGCGAGCGATATACAGACCAAGGCCAAGGTGCTTGCCAGAGTCATCGCTACGCACTGAAACCATCGAGTGAAATAGCTGCGTGCGCATTTTTTTCGGTAACGGCTGGCCTGGATTGTTAACTGTGATAGTAACTTGCTGCGGATCGGCGTCGAGATTGATGGTGATGACATCGCCGGGCGTGGAGAATCCGACCGCATTGTCAGCCAGTTTATCGAGCATCTGTATAATCAGTTCCGGCGAACCGTGTACCATCGCAGCGGCCGAATTATTGCGCAAAATAAACCGTCGCTCTGGCCACGCACCAGCATAAGCGGCAACAGTCGACTCGAGAACCATGCCGATGTCGAACGCCTCAGGTTCGGCATGTTCAATGAGCTCCTCGGTGCGATTTGCCTCGCTCATCGCTGTCAGTATTCTGCGCAGCCGTTCAGCGCCATCCCTGGCCCGTGCCGTATATTTCACTGCCTCCGGAGACAGGTTTTCATGCTCCAGGTTTTCGAGCGAGGAGCTCACGATCGTTAATGGCGTTCTCAACTCGTGCGAAAGTTTTGTGGCGAGTGTCCGCAGGTAGTCATTGTAATTTCCAAGTTGTTGCAGAACGCTCGAAAAACTTCGAGACAAATCACCGACCTCGTCACCGGCGAGTGCACTGGGCAAAGCTGTGCGTACGCGCTTGTTATCAAGTGCGCGCTCGGCTGCGCTACTCAGGTGTCGGATTCGTGAGGACAACCAGCTTGCGTAGCCCAGCAGTACCAGGGCAACGCCGATCGTCGAGATCAGTGTCAGCGAAATCAGGCGCACCAGTGTCTGGTTGGTCAGGCTCAGTATCGCGTCAGTGCTCTGCTGCAGAATAATGGCGCCGGTTTGGACAGTGCCTGACCAGATCGGATGGGCGACTGATATTACGGCACGGCCGGTGTCCAGGTTGCGGAACCAGCGGCTGGCCGGTGTGCCCTGGAGGGCATCAGTGACATAACTTTGTTGCTCGCGGCCGCCAGGGTCTGGCTCGGCCAGTGCGGCTTCCGTGGCCGGCTCAAGCAGTAAATCGTAAGTAAGACGAAGCCAACCTGAGCTTACAGGCTGCCTGCTCTCACCATCGGGAGAGCCCGACAGGTTGCCTGCCAGCGCCAGTCGCCAGCCTGATCGGTTGGTAATCATCAACCGCAAGCCCGGCTGCTGAACATAGCCAGCAGCAACGCTTTGTAACACTGGCGAAACGCCGACAAGGGGCCCCGGGATCGGGCCGGCATAAGTCACACTGCGCACGCCGGCGCTGGAGGAGTCGCTCGTATTGGTGACGGCGATACCAAGACGACTGCCAATGAGACTACGCGGCAGGCGCGCCTCAAGGCGATAGCCGTCCACTGTATCCTGCCAGTGAGCCACGACGCGCGTTTCGTCAAACACCTGATCATTGATCTGACGCGTCACGACAATCTGGCCGGGTGCCTCGGCACGAAAGCGAAAAACCGTTTGTTCTCCGTAGTCATCAATGCTTATCAGCGATACGTGATCTGCATATCGGGAATCGGAGCTCGTGTTTTGTGTGTTGGCAAAAACAATATCTGCATCGCGCACATCGACATGTATAAACAAATACTGGCGGTGAATGCCGACGACGTAGCGTATCGTTCCGTCTGTTCCGCGCAAGGTGGCGGCGGCGTTCTCGGGGATTGTCCAATCGTCGCGGTAACCGTCGATCAGCGGGGCGCTTGTGAGTGGCTGCCCGTACAACTGGTTTTCCCCAAATTGACTATCGTCATTGCCGCCCAGCATTTCGTCCGGAAATTGTGACAACGAATCGGCGATGGCCCGGGCGGTTCCTGCCAGCATCTGTTGCTGGCCTGCCCGCAGCGCGGATTCGGTTTCACGGATGAACTGGCAACCTGCCCAAGGCAGGATCAACGTCAGGATACTGACCAGGAGTAGCTGACGACGCAGGTTCATTGAGACCTAATCGGTGAGCCAGCGATAGCCCATTCCATAAACGGTCTCTACTGCCGCAAAGTCGGCATCGATAGCGACAAACTTCCTGCGTATACGTTTGATGTGCGAGGTGATCGTATTGTCGTCGAGCACAGCCTGTGCTGCATCCATTAGTTGCTGGCGGTTTTTAACATGCCCGGGATAACGGGCGAGTGCGTGTACCATCCAGAATTCAGTCAAAGTGAGACCTGCAGGCTGATCCTTCCAGCGAACCATCATACGATCGACGTCTATTTCCAGGTTGCCGCGGCGGATTCTGTTCTCCTCGGCCAGCGGCTTCTGCATCGCGTCGAGGCGGCGGAATAGCGCAGCGACCCTGGCCATCAGGTGCGGCAGGCTGATGTCCTTGGTGAGGTAATCGTCGGCACCAAGACGTAATCCTGAAACTGCATCAAATTCACTGTCTCTTGCCGTCAGAAAAATTATCGGCAGATCATTCGCGCGACTACGTAACACGCGGCAGAGTTCAAAGCCGCCCTCGACCTCATCCTTCAGATTGATGTCGATGACGACCAGGTCGGGCAACCGTGCCTCAAAAGCGTCCATGGCTGGCTGGCGGGCGTCGTACAGATCGACGCCGTAACCTTCCCGGCGAAACGCGGCCGCGTAGTTTTCGCGGATAGCGATCTCGTCTTCAACAATGGCAATTCGTTTGGACATAAAGAGGTTCATTTAATCGGAAAGACACAATTTGCCACATTACGTCGGTGCATTGCCATGCCCCGGTCCGCGGATCGTCGTAAAAGGCTGTTGCAATCCGTCCTGCGCTAACCGGGAGGGACGACATGCAGCAGGACAAATGGCCAACAAAAGAAAAAAGAATCAGCAAGCGTGCTCATGGACGGGTGGTGTGGCACCCGTGTATTCCAAAGGCTGCCACGGCGCGAATGGAGAAACTCCTGCGACAACAGGCATCCTGGCGCTGGTTAGCCATATTGCTGCTGGTTATTACGGCGCCCGGTGTGCCCGCACAAACCAATGGCGACCCGGATTCTGAAGTAAGTCCATCGCAGGTACAAAGCGGCAGTTTGTTATTACGCATGCAGTCCGGTTACGAGATTGCCACGCGCATGAACACAGATATCGAAACGCAGATCAGCGGCCTGGTCGCCCGGGTAAGCGTGCGCCAGGTATTTCAAAACAGTGGCACCGAGTGGGTGGAAGGAATCTACGTGTTTCCGCTACCAGACAGTGCAGCCGTCGATCGTCTGCGTATGCATATCGGTGAGCGCTTTATTGAAGGAGAGATCCGCGAAAAGGAGGCTGCGAAAAAAGAGTACGAAGCGGCCAAATCAGCCGGAAAGAAAGCCAGCCTCGTCGAGCAACAACGCGCGAATATGTTCACAACGTCGGTTGCCAATATCGGACCCGGCGAAACGATTGCCATTGAGATCGAATACCTGCAGACCGTCAGCTATGACGAGGGCAGCTTCAGTTTTCGGTTCCCGCTGACCGTCACGCCACGCTTCATACCCGGCACGCCGTTACCTGGTCGCAAAGGCTCCGGCTGGTCAGCTGATACTGACCGCGTACCAGATGCTTCGCTCGTTACGCCGCCCATGGTGACAACGTCAACGGATCATCGTGTAACGTTTCGCGCCAGGATCAATGCAGGCGTGCCGCTCGAGTTCATTGCCAGTCGTTATCATCCGATCAGTGTCAGCGAGGAAAAGGAGCACTACACAATTGAGCTGTCAGACAAGGATGTACCGCTGGACCATGACCTGGAGCTAACCTGGAGGCCGGTCCCGGCCAGTGCGCCGCGGGCGATGATGTTTTCCGAGACGCTGGACGGGCAACCGCACGTTCTGCTCATGATGCTGCCACCAGACGACCTCGCTGCGCCCACCACTGAAATGCCACGTGAGTTGGTTTTCGTCGTCGACACTTCTGGGTCGATGCATGGTACGTCGCTTAGTCAGGCAACCAGGGCCCTGACCCTGGCTTTAGATGGTTTGCAAGCAGCAGATCTATTCAACGTTATTCAGTTTAATTCGATAACACACACTTTGTTCCCGCACAGCGTCGCGGCAACGGCGACGAATATCAATATCGCCAAGCGTTACGTGGTTGGTCTGGCGGCAAACGGCGGCACCCAGATGCGACCGGCAATTGAAAAGGCGCTTCTGTCTCCACCGAGTGAGAGTCATCTACGGCAGGTGATCTTCATCACCGATGGCAGCGTCGGTAACGAGGAAGAATTGTTCAGGCTAATCGAGAGAAATCTTGGCAATACCCGGATGTTCACTGTAGGGATTGGTTCGGCGCCAAACAGCTGGTTCATGCGCAAGGCGGCGGAGGCAGGACGTGGCACGTTCACTTTTATCAGCGCCCTGCACGAAGTGAACGAAAAGATGACCAGGCTGTTTCGAAAACTGGAACAACCACAAATTACGGATGTCGTCGTGGAGTGGCCTGACAATCCGGAACTCACAAGCTATCCGCAGGTAATTCCCGACCTCTACACGGGCGAACCGATCGTCGTCAAAGTGCGGCTTGAGAACGCACTGCAAACTGGTGAGCTGGTCAAGATAAGCGGTAACTCAGCAACGGGGACGTGGGGTGCCGAGCTGGACGCCGATGCCAGTGAGAACAGTCCTGGCGTAGCAGCACTTTGGGCGCGTGCGCGCATAGAAGATCTGCAGGATCGGCAGCGGCGCGGAGCAGACGCTGACGAAACCCGTAAAGCAGTCACTAAAACGGCGCTCGCACACCACCTTGTCAGCAAACACACGAGCCTGGTCGCCGTAGACAAAACACCCGCCCGGCCATCGACAAGTGCACTGAACCAGGAACAGGTGCCAAACCTGCTGCCATATGGGCAGAGTAACCTGGCAATGTTCGGTTTCACGGCTACTGCCACTAACGCTGGCATCTATCGCCTGAGTGGCCTGGTACTGATTGTCTGCGCCATTTTCTTAATGCTCATTTTGTCATTGCGGAGTCGCGACCGTGTTGCAGCGTACAGCCAGTAGCCGCCACGTCGGTCGCATTGTCGTGTCCTGCTTGCTTTGTCTCGGCTTCTGGCAGTTTGGTCAGGGGGCCTATATCCCGGCCAAAGCATGGGTCGCGCAGGAACTGATGCAGCGCGCGTGGCATAAAGCACAGGGCGGTAGTGATGCTCCGCCACCGTGGCCATGGGCGGATACCCGGCCGATCGCCAGGCTGTCCGCGCGCGGTGGTGATATTGAACTGATTATCCTTGAGGGTGGCTCCGGGCGGACGCTCGCATTCGGTCCAGGCCACCTGAGTATCAGCGTACTACCCGGCGAAGAGGGCAACAGCATAATTGCGGGTCATCGCGATACACACTTTCAGTTTCTGCAATTTCTGCAGCGCGGCGAGTCTATTCAGGTTGAGCTGGCGAATGGCCGGCATCACTTATACGAGGTAAGCGACATCGATGTGGTTGATTCGCGTCGAGGCAGCATTATTCTTGATACCGACTCACCGATGCTAAGTCTCGTTACCTGCTATCCGTTCAACGCCATTGCAGCAGGTGGGTCGATGCGTTACGTCGTGACAGCCAAAATGATTTTCTGAACAATATCAGGGGCGCACAGGATCGCTCTCTATTGACGCGAGCATGTCGGCAAAAATGTGGCTCAATTGCTGAACCATTTGTTCGTTTTCATCAACCAGGTTGAAAAACTCGAGCGGATCTTCAGCGAGGTTGTAAAGCTCGCGAGGATTGTGATCGCGATCCAGCAACAATTTCCAGGAGTCGCGCCTGACTGCGAACTCCAGTTCGCCGTGCGACGATAGCGACCAAAAAACGGCGCGTTCCGGCAAACGGTCACCGACCAGCAATGGAGCGATATCTATACCGTCGATCGGTCGATCTTGTGGTATTTCGCCACCGCCTATTTTCACCAGTGTCGTAAAAATATCTGTTCCGAGAGCAAGCTCGTTGCTCACTGAACCTGGCCGGGTCACACCCGGGTAACGGATAATAGCGGGGACTTTGATGCCGCCCTCATAAAGGAAATGCTTGCGCCCGCGGAGTCCGCCGGTACTGCCATAGGCATTGGTTTCGTACCATTGCAGCCAGGCGCTCGTGACGGGACCGTTGTCACTGGCAAATACGACTACCGTGTCATCCTCTATGCCCATGTCGTCCAGTGCACGCAATACCCGACCCAGCTGAGAATCCATATAAGCAACATTAGCGTAATACTCGCCAGGGCCACGTGGTACGAGAGTGTCCTTCGGTGGCTCGGATGCACCACTTTCGATCGGGACGATTGGACCCCGGGTGAAGTCTGCATACATCTGGTTGTACTCGGGCGGGTTTTCAAAAGTCGTGTGTGGCTCTGCCATGCTCAGGTAAAGAAAAAACGGTTTGTCTTCATCGCGCTGCTCCAGCCACCCGATCGACTCGTCCGCATAAAGGTCGGCCGTATAGCCTTTCTGTATGCCGAGAGAAACACCGTTGCGAAACACGTTGGTCGGATTATGGTTGGTTGGAATCTGAAACGCGTTGTGGCCGTAAAAGTAGTCAAAACCCTGGTCAGTCGGCTGTGGTTCGACATCACTCCCGAGATCAGAGTTGAGATGCCACTTGCCAATGTGTGCGGTCGCATAACCGACTGACCTGAGAATCTCCGCAATCGTTATTTCTTCGGCGTGCAAATATATGTCGCTGCCCTCTGGTATCCAGCTCTTGATACCAGTTCGATATGGATAGCGGCCGGTGAGCAATCCCGCCCTGGAGGGCGAACACAGAGCAGATGGCGCGTAGTAGTTCGTTAACCTGAGGCCGTCGTTTGCGAGCGCGTCAATATTCGGCGTCTTTAGTACCGGGTGCCCATAGCTGCCGAGATCGCCGTAGCCGAGATCGTCGACGTAAATGAGTAATATATTGGGCTGTGTCGCAGCGTGTCCGTATGTCACCGACAGCAACATTAAAAGTAAACCCAGGCCGGTTTTCGTCATGTCTTGTTCACCTTGCCCGGATAAGTTACTGGTTTTCGCCGGGAGCGACGGCCAACAACGCAGCGACAGTCATTGCGTCAGTAATTTCGCCTTGCCGAACCATAGTGACTGCATCTTTGATGGGAAGCTTACGAATCTGCAGGTCTTCTGTTTCATCAAATTCGGTTTCACCTTCTTGCAGACCGCGAGCAACAAAAACAAATCCTTCTTCATCGGTAATCGAATTACTCAGGTGCAGGCGCATAACTTCTGTCCAGTGTGTCGCGATAAGGCCAGTCTCCTCTTTCAACTCACGCTTTGCGGCAGCCAGTGGATCTTCATCGTAAGGTGCGCCGCCCATCGGCAGCTCCCAGGAGTACGCACCCAATGTGTAACGATCCTGTCCGACCAGCCAGGTGTTGCCAACGTCATCCAGTGGCACGATGGCAATTGCCTTGTTCTTGAAGTGAACGCGACCATAATCGTTTTCGCCGCCACCGGGGTTGATGACCCGCTCTTCGTGCACGGTGATCCAGTCATTCTCGAAAACAACGTTTGAGGTAAGTTTCTTCCAGCCCATTACGTTCCGCCGGCTTCGTCTGTTTCGACCAGCAACTTGAAGCGATGCATATCGTTCTCTGTACGTTTGCGGATTTTTCCGGCGATAAATGGCGCTATGATTTTCATGAACCCCTTAAAAGTAATATTGCACCAGGACGTCCAGCGAGTTGTATTCTCATCTATGGACTCGAAGTGATTGACGATGATGGTTGAGGCGTATTTTGACTCGTAATTGGCGGACAGAAAAACCGGTTCACGAAGTTCAGCGATGGTCTCAACGATAACCAACATTCTACCGTTCTCGCTAAAAACAAGTTCGGAGATGGCTCCTGGCTGACCGGGATCGCCGGACGTGTGCGTATATGATGCAAAATTTTGTTGCCACCGACCTTTATTGGATGAGTCGTTGAACGCGGCCCACACGGCCGCCAGGCTGGCATCAATCACCTGTTTGTAAGTCAGTTTCATACATCGGTCCTGACAAGTGGAAACCCATCATAGCGCAGCGACGATTTGTCATTGCAGGAAGTAGCGAACTTGGTCATAGTAACGAGATCCTATGAGCGCTGGTCCCCAACTCAGAAGGTGTATCACTCGTTCCGGAATCATCCATGGCATCACCGCAAGCCCGTTTAACTACCGGGGCGGTCGGTCGACAATTGGTCGATATGACCGTGCCCGTGTTGTTTGGCATCTTCACCATGATGATGCAGGGATTCGTTGACGCGTATTTTATAGGTCGCGTCGGTGATCGGGAGCTGGCAGCGCTGAGTTTCGCCTTTCCTGTACTGATGATCGTGACCAGCGTGGCGATTGGCCTGGGCGCGGGAACTTCGTCTGTCGTTGCACGTGCCATCGGCGCGCACGATCACCGTCGTGCGCGACGTCTGGCCACAGACAGCCTGATACTGTCATTCGGCATAACGGCTGTGATCTGCATGGTGGGTTACCTCACCATTGCACCCTTATTCAGGTTGCTTGGAGCGCCTGAGGACATGCTGCCGTTGATTGGCGGCTACATGCGGATTCTGTACGCCGGCGTTCCTTTCGTCGTCGTTGGTATGGTTGGCATGAGCAGCATGCGTGCGACGGGCGATACCAGGTTGCCGAGCATGCTGATGGTTATTGCGGCGGTCGTCAATATAGCGCTGGATCCCATTCTGATTTTCGGCGTTGGGCCGGTTCCGGCAATGGGGCTGAACGGCGCGGCGATGGCAGCGCTTCTCGCGCGTGCTGCGATTTTCGTTGGCACGCTGTACCTGATGCGTATGCGCCTCGATATGCTGACGTTTAACAAGCCGGATCCCGGCGAGCTCAGAAAATCCTGGGCGGACATATTGCATGTTGGTATCCCGGCCGCAGCCACGAATGCCATTATTCCGGTTGCGACTGGCGTCATTACAGCCATGCTGGCGCGCTACGGAACGGAGGCGGTCGCCGGGTTTGGTGTTGCCAGCCGCGTCGAGTCGTTAACGCTTGTGATGTTTTACGCCATGTCAGCAGTCATTGGTCCGTTTGTCGGGCAAAACATGGCGGCCGGCAAAGCGGATCGAATTTTCCTGGCTTTGCGGCTCTGTGCGATCTTTTGTATTGGTGCTGGGCTTGTTATCGCCGTGTTATTGGCAGGGCTGGGCAACCTGATACCGATGTTGTTTAGTGAAAACCCGAACGTCACCGGCGTTGCAACTCAGTTCCTGTATATCGTGCCGATCAGCTATGGTGCCTATGGAGTTGTCATGATCATGAATGCCTCGTTTAACGGCATGGGCAAACCAATGCCGGCGGTGTATATCAGCGTGGCGAGAATGGTGCTGATTTATTTGCCACTCGCGTTCTTGGGAAATCGCTATTTTGGCGTGACCGGAATTTTTGTGGCTTATGCAATCGCGAATATTATTACGGGAATTATTGCGTTTTCCTGGGCCCGGTCATCTGTGCCTGCGCAATGTGCGGTGCATGCAGCGCCGCCAATTGTTGGCTGAGAATCGCCCGTGCCGATAGACAGATCGTGACGCCTTTATTCGATCTTCACTATCGTACGGCGGGCTCCTACATTTGCTAATTCAGACTGGTATGGATGGCAGCACGTGCCGACGGTAGTAATAGTGCATACCAACACCACGACTGGCGAGAAATAACGTCAAGGCAAGCCACAGTCCGTGATTGCCCATGAAATTAAAACCATAAAACGCTGGCACGAATACGAGGAAAGAAGAAACTACCATTATGTCGCGCATCTCCCGCGACCGGGTTGCGCCGACAAACACGCCATCATAAAGATAGGACCAGACTGCTATCAACGGCATTAATGTCATCCACGGCAGGTAGCGCAGGGTCGTTGTAATCACTTGTGGCAAGTCAGTCAGCATGCCGACCAGCCACGGACCTGCAAAATAGAAAAAGACACTGAAACCAAGCGCGAAGTACAGTGACCAGCGCAGCGACAGCGTGACCGCGCGGCGCAGGGCTTCCCTGTTTCGGGCTCCAATTGCCTTGCCCACCAGCGCTTCGGCGGCGTGCGCAAGGCCATCGAGGGCGAACGCCATCAGGTGCATAATATTCATCAATATCGCGTTCGCCGCAAGAATCAGGCTGCCCTGTCTTGCTCCGGCAGCTGTCACAAAAGTAAACGTGAATACCAACGCCATCGTGCGAATAAACAGGTTCGCGTTAACTGCAAAAAATTGAGCGTATTCTTTCAGCGTAGTCAGGTGGGATATGAGCAGTTGTCCACCACGGTGCCTGAGGTCACGGAGTGCGAAACCGGCGCCAACGGCAAGCCCACTGAATTCGGCGATTACGGATGCTGCCGCGATGCCATCGACTTTCATGCCGAGCAGGTATACGAATGCCAGGTCCAACAAGATGTTGGTCAGGTTTATCGTAAGAACGATATAAAGGGGAACGCGCGCATTCTGCAGACCCAGGAACCAGCCGATGAGCGCATAGTTAGCGAGTGTCGCTGGTGCACTCCAGATACGGATAAAAAAGTATTCATTGGCATAACCGGCTACATCAGGGTTCGGGCCCAGTACGTTTGTCGCAAGTGCGGCAATCGGGTTCTGTAGCGCGATCAATATCGCAGCAATAGCCAATGCAACAACAAGCGCCTGGCCGAGTGCAACTTTCAGGCCATCATTGTCGCCAGCTCCAAAGCGCTGGGCGGTAATACCGGTCGTGCCCATGCGCAGAAAATTTACGCCGCTGTAAAGAAAACCAAAGATCGTCGCACCGATTGCAACTGCACCCAGGTACACGGCACTGCCCAGGTGACCGGTGACGCCAGTGTCGACCATACCAACCAGCGGCACGGAAATATTGGAGAGCATCATCGGCGCAGCAATACGCCAGACATCCCGATTTTGCGGCAGGGTACTAATCGGAGTGACCTAAAATTGCACGAAAGTTAACAAGGCGCGCGTTGCGCGCCTTCGCGGCTAAAGCCGCTCCCACGGGGAAGCGAAATCCCAGCAAGGCAACAAAATAGCCACCCAGTAATCGTAGCCAAACCACCTTATCTGAAGACCCAAAACCGTAGCAAGCCGTCGTAAGAGCCCGCCGTACGACAGATACACATCTGCTAATCCTGAGATTCCAACAGGTAAACCGGGGTCGAACCGAGGTTTTTTTGAAAAAAACCTCGGTTCGACCCCGGTTTATTTTTTTCAGAATGCGTTGACGCCCGTCAGTTCTTTGCCGACGATCAACTGGTGAATTGTTTCCGTGCCTTCATAAGTGATCACACTTTCCAGATTCAGCATGTGTCGAATTGGCGTGTATTCCGCACTGATGCCGGCGCCACCCAGGATGTCACGTGCATCACGTGCGATATCCAGTGCTGCACGACAATTATTCCATTTGGCAATAGATACCTGGGTTGGTGTCATGCGTCCCTGGTCTTTCATGCGACCGAGCTGCAGGGCGAGCAGTTGCGCTGTTGTAATACGTCTTGCCATGTCGGCGAGTCGCAATTGGATTGCCTGGTTATTTGCGAGTGGTTTGTGAAACAGGATGCGATCCTGCGTGTAATTCAGCACTTCGCTAAGGCAGGCCTGCGCTGCGCCGATAACGCCCCAGGCAATGCCGTATCTTGCCTGTGTCAGGCAGCTCAAAGGTCCTTTTAGGCCCGTGATACCGGGTAGCACGCTTGCTTGTGGCACGCGTACATTGTCGAAAAACAAAGCAGAGGTAACTGACGCCCGTAGCGAGAATTTATTCTCGATTTCCTGCGCCGTAAACCCGGGCATCTCTTTTTCAATAATGAATCCACGCAGGCCTTCTTCGGTCGTTGCCCAGACAATCGCAGCATCGGCCAGGTTACCGTTGGTGATCCACATTTTCGAACCATTTACGACCCAGTCATCACCGTCTCTTTTGGCGTGGGTCTTCATGTTGCTGGGATCGGAACCACCTTGTGCTTCGGTCAGTCCGAAACAGCCGATTGCCTCACCGCGGGCCATTGCAGGCAGCCAGCGCTGTTTTTGCTCTTCGGATCCATAGGAATAGATCGGATACATAACAAGGCTGCTTTGTACCGAAACAAAACTACGCAGCCCGCTGTCGCCACGCTCGAGCTCCTGGCAAATCAGCCCGTAACAAATTGCATTCGTCCCGGCGCAGTCGTAGCCCTCGATAGAGCTGCCGAGCAAACCGAGTTCGGCGACCTGGTTGATCAGGTCACGCGGAAAATAGTGATTCTCAAAAGCGTCACGGATAACCGGGATCACTTTGTCGTCAACGAATCGCGCCACGGTTTCCTGCACCATGCGTTCTTCCTCCGAAAGCTCGGATTGAACGTCGTACAGGTCCATTGGATTTAACTGGCGCTTGGTGGATGCAGGGTTTTGCACGGAATTATTACTGGTCACAATGCCTCCGGGATACCGGGATATTGAATCGGGCTGGTGATTCTACAGAAATGATTGGCGCTGGTAACTCCTTATCGGTCAGTCAATAAGGAATCCCGAAGCGGCGGTAGATATTGGAAAGAATCCAGACCGGCGCGATCATCATCAACTGTATGTCGCGGAGCACGGCCGTAACGCCGCCATGCGGAAAACGGCCCAGATACAAGCCGACAATACTGGCGATCAGCAACCCGCTGCTGGTCATGTATGGAGAATACGGCGAGTCGGCCAGCCATATTTGTAGTGCCGCAACACCAAAAACGAACGGTAGCATGCCGATGGCCAGCGACATGGAAATGATGAAGTAATAAACGACGGCGGCCATCAGAAAAGCGCTACCCCAGTTCAGTACGGGCGATATGTCGACAAATTCCTGCGGAATCGGTAACGACCAGAGCAACCCGACCGTACCCAACACGATCAGCGGCACTGAAATCCAGAAAACCAGCGGATTAGCAATGTCATTATGGCTCTCGCCATAATCAACCAGCCAACTGTCTGTTTCGGTCATCCGCATCCCCGGGGTTCAGCCTTACCGGCCCGTCACTATTCTACACATCACTCTGCAGTCGCGTTCAGGCGCTTGGGCGGGCATAAACTGAGACCTGGCGCACATTTCACACATAAACCATTGCTGGTGGTACCGGCTTCAGCGTTTGTTCAGGAACGTAACGCATACAATGGCGTCGAATACTTCGCTAAAGGGTCGCTTGCCTGGAAAATCATGCAGGCAGAGGAAAGATTATGAACAGCAAAACATTGAAAGTTGTACTGGCGTCTGTGGGTTTCGCTATCGTGCTCGGCGGTTGTGAAACGCTTGACCCGTACACACAGGAATCGAAAACGAGCAGCGCCACCAAAGGTGCCATTATTGGCGCAATTGCCGGTGCCGCCGTTGGCCTGGCATCAGGAGATGATGCGGTTGAGCGCAGACAGCATGCATTAATTGGTGCTGGAGTCGGTGCATTGGCCGGCGGGTCCGTTGGTTACTACATGGACAAACAGGAAGCTGAATTGCGTGCCGAATTGCAGGGCACCGGTGTCAGCGTTACGCGCATCGGTGACAACATCACCCTGAATATGCCTGGCAACGTAACGTTCGCTACTAACAGTTCTGATCTGAGCCCGGCGTTCTATGACGTATTGAGCTCAGTGAGCAAGGTTTTGACTGAATTCGAGCAGACCGTGGTTGAAGTTGCAGGCCATACTGACAGCTCGGGTTCTAACGCCTACAACCAGGCATTGTCGGAACGTCGCGCCGGATCAGTGGGACAGTACCTGCGAGCTCAGGGAATTGACGCACAAAGGCTAATCGATATCGGCATGGGCGAGTCGATGCCAGTTGCAGACAACAACTCGTCTCACGGCAAGCAGGCTAACCGCCGTGTTGAAATAACGATGGTTCCGCTTACCAGCTAGGGAAAAAATTCCGACTTTAAAGGGAGTGACAGAATAAAATCCGTCACTCCTTTTTTTGTGCGGTTCTCACACCAATGGGAAATTTCCGGCAACGTATCTACGATCGACGAGACTCATCGAGCTGGATCGAGGCCTCCGGCATCGTTAGCCGCCTGATGGCGGATGATCACGTCGGCGCACGGCATCAACGTTTTGTCCTTGATATGCGCAACGGGCAGACACTGCTGATTGCGCACAACATCGACCTTGTCAAACGCGTGCCATTGGGGATGGGTGACCGAGTGCAGTTTCGCGGCGTGTACGAGTGGAACGAACTCGGTGGTGTTGTGCACTGGACGCACCACGATCCACACGGCGTAGAGGAAGGTGGCTATATAAAGTTTCGTGATGAGACTTACCAATAAAAAACCCGCGTAACGAAGTTACGCGGGTTTCGTTTTGGTCTTTTCCTGGTGCCGGTAATCAGGCTCCCATAGCAACCCTGATTTTCTTAATCGCGTTGCCTTCAATCTGGCGAATGCGTTCTGCTGACACGCCGTATTGATCGGCCAACTTATGCAGAGTCTTTTTCTCCTCGGTAAGCCAGCGTGACTGAAGAATATCGCGACTACGCTCATCGAGCGTAGTCATCGCCTCCATCATTCTCGAGGTCGCATCTTCGTTCCAGTCGAGCTTCTCCACCATGG
Source organism: uncultured Woeseiaceae bacterium (assembly GCA_964403695.1). GTDB lineage: Bacteria > Pseudomonadota > Gammaproteobacteria > Steroidobacterales > Woeseiaceae > SZUA-117. The sequence continues at coordinate 29,926 of CAYOHF010000001.1, forward strand.
TTGCAGGGTCCGAATCCGGGCTGCTGCGCAGATATGCTGCCGGCGAAAATGCTCGGTCATCATCGCGAGCATCCGGTACGGGATCGAACACCGCATCACGCGCACTCAGCCTGCGTTCCATTTCGGTAACTTCTTTGGCGCTAACGCCAAGATCCTTCGCTACCGCGTTGGTTTCATCGTAAGACAACCAGGCGAGACTTTTTTTCTTTCTACGCAGATTAAAAAACAGTTTTCGCTGTGCTTTGGTTGTCGCTACTTTAACGATGCGCCAGTTGCGTAATACATATTCATGAATCTCGGCGCGAATCCAGTGCACTGCAAATGAGACGAGTCTTACATCGAACTCAGGGTCGAAGCGTTTGACCGCTTTCATGAGGCCGACGTTACCTTCCTGGATCAGGTCGTTAAGAGGAAGGCCGTAACCGGTATATCCCTTTGCAATATGCACGACGAAGCGCAGGTGCGCCATCACCAGATCGCGTGCCGCCTGCAAGTCTTCTTCATCACGATATCGATGCGCCAGAGCCTGCTCGTCTTCCTTGCTCAGGATGTCGATTCCGCCGACGCCCTGAATGTAAGCATCCAGACTGCCGACCGGGCCCGTCAGGGCGAGATCATAATTTGTCTTTGCGACTGCCATTGTCATCAGATTCACTACCTCCCAAGTCAGGTGCTATTTTAGCACTCGGTTGGTTAGAGTGCTAACAACTGGCAATAGTTCCCTTGAGAGGCTGGTGTTGTTGTATTTAAAAACAACAAGTTACGATAAATAATACGGCATTGGATTAAACATAATACAGACATAAAAACCTTCCGCGACCGCCTCAACGCGGTTCGATCCGCCGCATATGGCGCGTTGCAGCAATCCAGGAGCCGACCAGCCCAAGTGCTACGCCGGTGGCGATGATCATACTGCTTTCCGGTAAATCCAGCGCCAGCACCTCGAAACCACTGTTGTACAGTCCGGCGAGGCGGGCAACCGGACCTTCGAGTGCGAACAGTCCGTACAGGACCAATGCCAGCGCCAGGATGCCGCCGCCCAGCCCGTACCAGAGCCCGGTGTACAGGAACGGCCGCCTTACGAAAGCGTTGCTGGCACCGATTAACTTGGTGACTTCAATCTCCTCACGCCTGCTTTGAATATCCAGTCGAATCGTATTGCCGATTATGACGACGATAGCTGCGCCGAGAAGTCCGGCACCCATGGCGATGGCGCGCTGCATGATTTCGAGTATGGCGTGAAAGCGCTGCACCCATTCGGTGTCAACCTGCACGAAGTCTGCTTGCGGCAGGTTGCCGAGTTCTTCATTTAGCAGGTCCATCGAGAGTTCCGTATTCACGTCACTCGGCCGTACGACCAGTGTATGCGGCAACGGATTTACAGTGAGATGATCCAGCGCTTCGCCGAATCCTGAATGTTCGCGAAAATCGGCCAGCGCATCTTCCGCTGAAATTAGTGTTACCCGGGCAACATCAGCGCGTTGACTAATAATGTCGGCGAGCCGTTGTGCGTCATCCGAAGACGTTTCTGCTTTCAGGTAGACAGAGAAATCCAGAGCATTATCCCAGGACGCGCTGATCGATTGTGCATTCTTGATCACCAGGTGCATAGCCGCCGGTAAGGCAAGGGTTACACCGATGACCAGTATTGTCATGAGACTCGAAAAGGGCTGGCTTGCGAGGCGGCCTAATGCAGCTGCGGCGGTGCTGATGTGTCGCGCAGCCCAGGCGGCAACCGGTCCGTCAGATCGCGAGGCAGCCTTCTTTTTTGCGGGCTTCACTGCGGCCAATTTTCCTGCTCCTGCTCAGCTTCCAGGCGCTCGGCGTATTCGGCAACCACGTCTTCTTCTTCCTCAACCTGCAGCGCGCCATTCGCGAGGGCTATGCGCCTGCAGCCCAACTGGTCAATCAGCGCAATGTCGTGGCTGGCTATCAGCAGTGTCACACCAACCTCATTAAAGCGACGAAAAATCCGCATCACTTCAAGCGACAGGTCCGGGTCCAGGTTGCCGGTTGGTTCATCAGCGATCAGCAATTTGGGGCGGCTCACAATTGCCCGCGCAATGCCGACTCGCTGTTGTTCACCCGATGACAGGGTTTGCGGAAGCTGCTTCTCTTTGTTCAACAGGCTGACCTGATCAAGTGCCGCCCGAACCTTGCGCGCTGCGTCGCGGTGACTTAATCCAGCGATTATCAATGGCAGTGCGACGTTGTCGAATACCGGCCGATCGTATAGAAGTTTGTGATCCTGAAAGACCATGCCGATCTGACGTCGATAGCCGGGAATCTTGCGTCTTGTAACACGACGCGTGTTTTGGCCATCGACAATCACCTGTCCGTTGGTCGGTCGGTCGATAAGCGCGATCAGGCGCAACAACGTGCTCTTTCCGGCGCCGGAGTGACCCGTGACGAAAACCATCTCGCCTTTGTCGACATGCAGGCTGAGCCCCTTCAGTGCGTCATGCCCGCCAGGATATCTTTTTGCAACATCTTCTATACGAATCAAAACTAGCCCTGCTTTGTACTGTCAGCAAATAGCAGTGCGTCGACGAAGTCATCCGCATCGAATGGCTGCATGTCGTCGGCTTGCTCTCCAATACCGATAAAGCGCACCGGAAGTCCGAGTTTGTCGGCGATGGGAAGAAGAATACCGCCTTTTGCGGAGCCGTCCAGCTTGGTTACCGTTATTCCTGTCACTCCCAGCGCGTCATGGAATTTCTCGGCCTGCACCATGGCATTCTGACCCTGGCTTGCATCGAGTACCAACATGATTTCCTGTGGTGACTGCGGGTCATGACGTGCAAGAACCCGCTTGATCTTCACCAGTTCATCCATGAGTCCTGCCTGAGTCTGCAGCCGCCCTGCGGTGTCGGCGATCAGGACGTCAACGTTCCGCGAACGCGCTGCCTCATAGGCGTCGAAAATTACGGCCGCAGGATCAGCGCCGGTTTGCTGCGCAATTACGCTGACATCGTTGCGTTCGCCCCAGGCCTGCAATTGTTCAACCGCGGCGGCCCGAAAAGTGTCACCCGCGGCCAGCATCACTGAATGACCGTCGTCCTGCAGTCGTCGCGCCAGCTTGCCTATAGTGGTCGTTTTGCCAGCACCGTTCACGCCAACCATCAGGATGACAAACGGACTCTGCTGATCTGTAATGACCAGTGGCTGTGCTACCGCTGCCAGGATACCCGTAAGCGCCCGCCGCAGGCCCTCCTGCAAGGCAGCTACGTCTTTGAGTTCCTTGCGGTCCAGGCTTCTCTGCAGTCCGGAGATGATGCGCTCAGTTGTGTCGACACCGACATCAGCCATTATCAGCGCGGCTTCGAGTTCCTCGAGAACTTCTTCGTTGATATTGCCACCAGGCGCGAGCTTGGTCAGGTCATAGGTGAGCCAGCTATCGCCACGGTTGAGCCGCGCACGCAGGCGCTTTACGAAGCCCGCCTTTTTTGCCGGCTCTTTTACTTTTGTTTTACCAAACACCAATTATTTCCGCGCAGTGGAGTAACCTCGCACTTTACTCCGGATATTGGAGCAAAGTGTGGGGCGAAAAAAAACCCGGGGACAAAACGCTAGCGGATCGTCGTCCGGACGGCTGCGTATTGTAGCGGGAAAATGGCGCAGCCGCCTTTTACCGGTTGCTGACGAGCCTGGCCTGCGCCCAACATCCGAACGTATCCGCGAAACGCTTTTTAACTGGCTAACGCCAGATATCCACGGCATGCGCTGCCTCGACCTGTTTGCCGGAAGCGGAGCTCTTGGCTTTGAGGCGCTATCTCGCGGTGCCGCATCAGTCGTTTTCGTCGAAAAGGCGCCCGGCGTAGCCAAATCACTTCGTGTCAGCATAGGGACACTTGATGCGGGCGATGCAACGGTCGTGCAAACTGCTGCGCAGGAATTTCTTGAGTCAGACATTCCGCAGAAATTTGACCTGGTGTTTCTCGACCCCCCTTTTGCTGACGATCTGCTTGAGGATTTGTGTAGACTGCTCGCAGGAAGTGCTTGCCTCGCGGCCGGCGCCAGGATTTACCTGGAACAGGAGCGGAACCAGATGGTGCCGACCTTGCCGGATGGCTGGACCTTCATCAGGGAAAAAACAGCCGGCAACGTACGCTATTCACTGGTCAGTGTAAGGGTTTAAGGGAGCAAACAATGACAGTCTCAGCGATGTACCCAGGGACGTTCGATCCGATCACGCTCGGTCATGAGGACCTGGTCCGCCGTGCTTGCCGCCTTTTCGACAAGGTGGTTGTGGCAGTCGCAGCCAATCCGAGTAAAGAACCTATGTTTTCGCTCGATGAAAGGGTTGAGCTTGCCCAAACAGTACTCGCCGACTTCAACAATGTTGAGGTGAGTGGCTACGAGGGCCTGACTGTCGATTTTGCCCGCCAACATGACCTGCAGGTTATCGTGCGTGGGCTGCGTGCGATCTCTGATTTCGAGCATGAATTTCAGCTTGCGAATATGAACCGACATCTTACTGACGAGGTCGAGACCGCTTTCCTGACGCCGACAGAAAAATATACGTATATCTCCTCAAGCCTGGTCAGGGAGATATGCACGCTGGGTGGCGATATTTCGGAATTCGTTTCGCCGCCGGTAAAAACAGCGCTAATGAAGCGCGTCGGAAGAACCTAACTGATTGCAGTCATGCACGGATCGTGCGCTGGCTCGCCGGCGTAAACACTAATTCGTAGGAGCGGCATCTTGCCGCGAATGGAAAATAATCGCGGCAAGATGCCGCTCCTACGTACTGTGCGATTCGCTTAACGTTGGCAGCGTTTGCAATAAAACGTCGAACGTTGGCCGAGCACGATGAGCGAAATTTCATTTTTGCAGCGGTTACATGATTCCTCATCGCGACCGTAAACTTCGAGTTGCTGCTGAAAGTAACCGGGCTCGCCATCGCCGCCATAGAAATCTTTGAGCGTCGTCCCGCCCGCTTCGATGGCGCGTTGCAGCACCGACTTGATCGTAGCCGCAAGCAGCGTCATGCGATCCGCAGCAATTCTGCCGGCGGCTCGCTTTGGGTGAATTCCTGCAAGAAACAAAACCTCACTTGCATAAATGTTGCCAACCCCGACGACGACAGACGCATTCATGATGAATTGTTTAATGCTGACGCGTCGCCCGCGTGCTTTCTGCCACAGGTAATCGCCATCAAATTCCGTTGACAATGGTTCCGGTCCAAGGTGGCGTAAGAGAACATGTTCGCCAGCGTCCCGCGTCCACAATAACGAACCGAAACGACGCGGATCCCTGAAACGCAATGCCTTGCCGCTTTGGAGCTGAATATCGACATGATCGTGTTTGGCAGCTGGTTCGTCGGCGTCGATGATGCGCACGCTGCCGGACATTCCAAGGTGCAGCATCACTGTGCCGGCATCAGTTTCGAACAACAGGTATTTGGCACGACGACTTAGCGAGCGAATTTTCTGGCCGGGAAGCAGCCGATCAATATCTGTCGGCACGGGCCAGCGCAGTCGCCGATCGCGAACAATGACTTCGCTTACCGTTTGCCCTTCAACCCAGGGAGCAATGCCACGTCGGCTGGTTTCAACTTCTGGTAGCTCTGGCATGTTCTTCTACACGGCGGCGGCAACACACTATAAAGGATTTTCGATAGCTGAAAATTGTAGAACGGTAACGTAGGAGCCCGCCTAGCGGGCGACAAACAATGCAACGCATTGTTTGCAAAACATCAACCCACCACACCCGCACAAAAATCACACCTGCCGGCCGAAAGACAATCGCGAAAATTCCACGAAAATCGCCCGCTGGGCGGGCTCCTACAACCTGGGCACGGGTCCCTAAAAACAAGCCAAAAAAAACCCGCCGTTGGCGGGTTTTCTTTATTTGATTTTCGCTTCCTTATAAAGCACATGTTTACGTGCTTTGGGATCGTACTTCTTGGTCTCCATCTTCTCCGGATGCAACCGCTTGTTCTTAGTGGTTGTGTAGAAGTGACCAGTACCGGCACTGGAGACGAGTCTGATTTTTTCACGCATTAATTTGTCCTCCAGTCCTTAGACGCGCTTGCCTTCGGCACGCATATCCGTGAGCACCTTGTCGATGCCAAGCTTGTCGATAATTCTGACGCCGTTGTGTGAAACACGCAGACGAACGTAACGCTTTTCAGATTCCACCCAAAATCGCTTCTTCTGCAGATTAGGCAAAAAGCGTCGACGCGTTCTGTTATTGGCATGAGAAACGTTATTACCGCTCTGCGGGCGCTTCCCGGTGACCATGCACACCTTGGACATTAGCTTAAGTCTCTGATTTTATTAAGGGTTGCCCACGCGCGGCAGGCAGAGAGCGAGACTTTATACCAGCCTATTCGCGGCTAATCAAGCTGCGTTTTCGTGGCGGGATGAACGCTGGCTACAGCATGCCACGGCTGGCCAGTGAGGTGCTCGTCCCATCGCCTATAACAAGGTGATCCAGCAGCCGGATATCCACCAGGTCGAGGGCGGATTTAATCCGCCGCGTGATGCGCTCATCGGCCTGGCTCGGTTCGGCGACGCCCGAGGGATGGTTGTGGGCAAGGATTATGGCTGCCGCATTGACCATCAGCGCCTGTTTCACAATCTCCCGCGGATACACACTGGTGCCGTCAATGGTGCCGCGAAACAGCTCCTCGAACAGGATCACCCGGTGTCGGTTGTCCAGGTACAGGCAGCAGAAAACCTCGTGAGGCCGGTCCCGCAGGCGTGCAATCAGGAATGTCTCGGTGTCTGAGGGGCTGCGGATGGCCTCGCCCATGGGCAACGTCTCCTCAAAATAGCGGCGGGCAAGCTCCGGCAGAGCGCGCAAAATGGCGAGCCGGGCATCGCCAATACCTCTTTCTGCTGCCAGGTCGCGCGGCACGGCATGCAGCAGTTTGCGCAGGCCGCCAAAGCGGGATAACAGTCGGGCAGACAGATCCAGCGCAGAATCCGCTTCAGGGCCGCGCTGAAAGAGTACAGCGAGTAGCTCCACCTCCGACATGGAGGAGGCACGGTGCTGGCGCAGTTTCGATCTTGGGTCGGCCGGCTTTCGCAGGCATTGTTCTGACATGGACGATCCTTGTCCGGGACGAGCGGGGTGAGTAATCGGGGCAGTCAGGGTGCTAAAAGACAGGGTGTCTTTCAAGACACAAAACAAGGCAGGAACGACCTATTCGCTGGAATTCCCTGCCAACTACGGGCTAAGCTGGCAGTTATGGCCAGTCAAAATATCATTCTTGGCGTAAGCGGCGGTATCGCCGCGTACAAAACGCCAGAGCTTGTACGTCGTTTGCGCGATCGTGGCGCTGCGGTGCAAGTTGTCATGACACACTCTGCCCGTGAATTCGTGACTGAGACGACATTGCAGGCGGTATCCGGCATGCCGGTGCGCACTGACTTGTGGGACTCGCAGGCAGAGGCGGCAATGGGGCACATCGAGCTGGCCCGCTGGGCTGATCTGGTTTTGATCGCGCCAGCTACTGCACAAATCATGGCACGCATGGCTGCAGGTTCAGCAGCCGATCTCCTGACTACTTTATGCCTTGCTACTGAAGCACCCATAGTCATCGCTCCCGCAATGAATCACGTAATGTGGTCGCATCCTGCAGTGCAGGAAAATCGGCAAAAACTGGCAGATCATGGTGTGCGGATACTGGGTCCGGATATTGGTGACCAGGCTTGTGGGGAAAGCGGCCCCGGTCGCATGCTGCAACCTGACGCAATCGTCGCCGCCGTTACGGCACCAATAGCGGTTGCAGATGTCGAGCCACCGCTACTTGCGGGCAAGAAGGTATTAATTACCGCGGGGCCCACTCGTGAGGCACTGGATCCTGTTCGCTTTATCAGCAACCGCAGTTCTGGAAAAATGGGCTACGCATTGGCAGAGGCTGCGCGACAAGCCGGCGCCACAGTCATTCTGGTCAGCGGTCCGGTCAACATCGCGGTGCCGGATGGCGTAAATTTGGTAAATGTTGAAAGCGCGCAACAGATGTTTTCAGCGACACATGAGCATATTGAGGGTGTTGATATATTCATTGGCGCAGCGGCGGTTGCAGACTATCGTCCGGCTAACCTTGAAGAACAAAAGATTAAAAAAGATGCGGGAGAGATGTCGATCGACCTGGTAAGGGTGCCAGACATTCTTGCGTCCGTTGCAAAAATTGACAACGGTCTGTTCACCGTCGGTTTTGCAGCAGAAACAGAAAATCTGCGCGACTATGCCAGGGCAAAACTTGATAAGAAAAACCTGGACATGATCGTGGCTAATCTTGTTGGCGAGAACCTGGGCTTCGATGCTGATGACAATGCGGTTGAAGTGTATTGGCGTGACGGTGAACACTCATTCCCGATAGCAACGAAGTCTGCTTTAGCCGATGACCTCATCAAGTTGGTTTCTGAACGTTATCTGGAAAAACTAACGGCGGCGACGCAAACAGCATTGCCCGCCATTGCAGTCAGGGACTAACGAGAAAATCGTGCGATCAATTGAACTGAAGATTATGGATTCGCGAATCGGCGACTCCATCCCCTTGCCACACTATGCGACCAGCGGTTCAGCCGGTCTCGACATGCGTGCTTGTATCGATGCAGCACTTACCGTCGAGCCTGGCGAAACAGTGTTGGTACCGACCGGGCTTGCCATTCACATTGGTGATGCTGACCTGGCCGCAGTACTCTTGCCCAGGTCCGGCCTGGGACACAAACACGGATTGGTGCTTGGCAACCTGACGGGCCTGATCGATTCCGACTACCAGGGACAGGTGTACATTTCCTGCTGGAACCGCAGCAACACAGCATACGAAGTTCAACCGGGGGAACGCATAGCGCAGATGGTTTTCGTTCCGGTCGAGCAGGTACAGTTCGACGTCGTTGAGGAATTTGATGATTCCAGCCGTGGGGAAGGCGGCTTTGGTCATTCGGGGCGTGCTTGACGAGGGCAGTCAGTTTTAGATGTGGCAATCACGCCGCAGCAATGCGTAAAAAACGGGCCAAAAAAAACCGCTAATCATTTGCGGCTTTATTGGCTACCCGTCCTGGCTTATCGCTAATTCAAACCTTTCAATTTCTTGAATCGATTAATGTCGCCGTCAAAACGGGCGACGATGCCTTGCTGGTCGTTCAGGAAGCGCTGCAGGTTGGCCTGATGACGAGTAATCGTCTCTTTGGTCATCGCAATGTCGTTCGAGAGGTCGGTGCCGATCATCTCTGCGTCAGGGTCGTCAGTGTAAGGCTGAAAGCCTGACGCTTCATCTTTCAGCTCTGACATGCGACGCTCGAGGTTACGCAAATACAATTCGGTCACCCGGGCCTGAGCTTCAAACAATTCGATGCGTCGATCACGATGCATGAGGATCTCGTCGATCGTCAGATACGTTGCGAGCAACGCCTGATCAGCTCTTCGTTCCAGTTCGCGCTGCATGCGCAGGTCATCCTGATGTTTCTCTTCAGCGATTTCCTCTGCGGTCATCTTCGCGCGCAGCACATCTACGGTGATGCCATGGTTATTGACGATCTGTCTTTCAAGCTCGGCGTACTCCGCCGGGACGCTGTCGCCGTAATGTACGGCGCCGTCACTGTCTATCCAGCGGTACATTTTCTGCGACTTCTGGGCGGCCGCAACAGAAATCGGTACAACGACCAACAGCAATAATGTGACGAGTAACTTTCTCATGGGCCAAATATCACACAAAAATCAAGCAGCGTAGAGGGACTGGTTCGCGGAATTTAAGCTTGGTCTTCATCGCTATATTTGTGTGCCTGACATATTTTCTTTGTTTATCAACTGCTTAGATGTCCGCGCCATATTTCCTTCGATAAGCCAGCACTGGTTCGAGATGCTGGTTCAATTCCGCGGAATCTTCAAGCATATCAATGATGTCTTCCAGCCTGATGATGCCTGCTACCGGCATTTCCAGGGATTGCTCGAGCTCCTGAACGGCCGATCGTGAGCCCTGGCCGATCTCCTGACGATCGAGTGATATGACGAGCCCGGAAACTACCGCCCCCGCCGCCGTGATGATCTTGTGCGCTTCCCTGACTGCCGTACCAGCGGTAATGACATCGTCGACGATTAGCACTTTGCCGGTCAAAGGTGCGCCGACAATGCTGCCACCCTCACCATGGCTTTTTGCTTCCTTGCGGTTGAAAGCATAGGGCACGTCAATATCGTGATGTTCGGCCAGTGCTGAAGCAGCGAGTGCTACCAGCGGAATACCTTTGTATGCCGGGCCGAACAACATGTCGAATTCGATAGCGGAATCTGCGATAGCGGAGGCGTAGTAGCGGCCAAGTTTGGCCGCGGCATAGCCGCTGCAGAAAAGTCCCGCATTGAAAAAATATGGGCTTTGCCGGCCGGACTTGAGTGTGAACTCGCCGAAGCGCAGAACCTCAAGTTCGAGTGCAAGGTCGAGAAATTCCCTTTTATAAGCGTGCATATTGTTGGACTGGTCTTAAGCTTCTGTATGATGGCTCGCGTCGGTTTCGCGTCAATCTTTACCAGCGCGAAGCACAAGAGTATGACACACAGAAACGTGATTTTGCTTACAAAAAATAGCTTTCATGTGCAACATTTGACCAGCTGGAAGAGAGGAGAACGTCTTTGTATCGTGTGATTAGCTTAAATGCCAATGGCATCCGCGCAGCGGCGCGCAAGGGTTTTTTTGAGTGGATGGAAAAACAAGATCCGGATGTCGTCTGCATCCAGGAGACCAAAGCACAGGTTCACCAGCTGACCGATGACTGTTTTTCGCCAGCCGGGTATCACTGCTACTACGAAGACGCGGTAAAAAAGGGCTACAGCGGCGTTGCTATTTACTCGAAGCAAAAGCCGGATAAAGTCATACGCGGTTTCGGTATCGATGAATTCGACGACGAAGGCCGTTACATCGAGGCTCGCTTTGGAAAAATGAGTGTCGTGTCTGTTTACCTACCATCAGGGTCTTCGGGTGATATTCGTCAGGACGCGAAATACAGGTTCCTGGATGCCTTCACACCACATCTGCAGAAATTGCAGAGGCGCCGCTCCGAGTACGTACTTTGCGGCGATTGGAATATTGCTCACAAACAAATTGACCTGAAAAACTGGCGACCGAACCGCAAAAACTCAGGCTTTTTGCCAGAAGAGCGCGCGTGGATGGACGATCTGTTCGGGCCGCAGAAGTACGTCGATGCGTTTCGGCAAATTAACGAGGAGGCCGATCAATACACGTGGTGGTCAAATCGGGGTCGGGCCTGGGACAACAATGTTGGGTGGCGTCTGGATTACCAGGTTGTTACGCCCGGACTACGTGAAAAAATTCTGCAAACCGATATCTATAAAGCCGAACGCTTTTCTGATCACGCACCACTAACGATGGACTACGATTGGTGAGTGACGGGATCGCAGCAGACGGTCCTCAACCGAGTCCCGGCTGGCGCTACTACCTGCAGAAAAATGTCCTTGTCATATTTTTCCTCGGCTTTTCGTCCGGACTGCCGTTTCCGCTGGTTTACTCCACTTTATCCACCTGGCTTGCAAGTGCTGGTATTGAGCTTAGTACGGTCAGCACGTTTGCCTGGCTCGGATTCGCTTATAGTTTTAAATTCATCTGGGCACCGATCGTCGATACGTTGCGGCTTCCCGTTCTGACCCGCCTGTTGGGCCGTCGCCGCGCATGGATGCTGTTTGCCCAGTTGTTGATCGGTACTAGTCTGTTCATTCTTTCCGGCATCGACCCGGTACAGAACATAGAGGCCTTTGCCCTTGTTGCAGCTGCGGTCGCTCTCTCGTCCGCCACGCAGGATATCGTCATTGATGCGTATCGAATCGAAAGCGCTGAGAGCAGAATGCAGGGCGTCTTGGCAGCGTCATACCAGTACGGCTATCGTGTAGCGATGCTCGTCGGTGGAGCCGCGGCGATGGCCATCGCCCAGTTTTCTCCATGGTCAACAGCCTATATGGCTATGGCAGGGTGCACGATCGTCGGCATTGTGACGACACTCTGGTGCAAGGAACCCGCCTCTCAGATCAAGCAGGCCGTTTACGCCGGTTCGAATGCGATCGAGAAGGCCACAAGTTGGTTTCAGCACGCAGTTGCCGACCCCTTTGCAGATTTTTTCAAACGATTTGGTCGATTCGCGATTGTAATGCTTGCCTTTATTTCCCTGTACCGCCTCAGCGATTATGTACTCGGCATTATTGCCAATCCGTTTTATCTGGATATTGGTTTTTCTCTGCTGCAAATATCCGTCATCGCAAAGGGCTACGGACTCTGGGTGTCATTAGTGGGTGTCGGCGCGGGGGGCTGGGCTGTGGTGAAGTTCGGCATTGCCCGCTGCCTTGTCATCGCAACAATCCTGATCGCGAGCACGAACCTGTTCTTTGCGGTTATGGTCATCGTTGGCCCCGAACCATGGATGCTCGCGGTTACGATCAGCGCGGATAATCTGGCCCAGGGATTCTCCGGTACGGTGTTGATTGCCTACCTGTCGAGCCTGACAAACTTGTCATTCACCGCGACGCAATACGCGTTGTTGAGTTCGTTCATGTCACTGCTTGGCAAATTTTCTGCGGGCTACTCGGGAAATGTTCAGGAATCTATCGGCTGGCTGGGTTTTTTCCTCTATGCAGCGGCGCTCGGAATACCGGCAATCGTTCTGGCTGTGATTGTGGCAAGACGCCACGACGAGCTTGTTGGGTCAGCTCGATGAAAACAACCGAAATGGCCGTTGGGCCAGTCGATAATATTACTGATCCGGGATGTCGCGAATTTACGCTCGGTGATGGCGATTGGCCGTTCAAGGGTTTTATTGTGCGACAGGGAAATGAGATCTACGCCTATCAAAATTATTGCGTGCATGCGGGTCACCCGCTGAACTGGAAACCGGACAGTTTCCTGACACCCGATGGCAGCCAGATAATTTGCGCGTCACATGGCGCGGTGTATGAAATCAAAAGCGGTGTTTGTGTAGCGGGACCGTGTCCCGGAAAAAAGCTGCGGGCACTGGATGTGGAAATTCGGGATGGGACGGTGGTCGTTTGTGTGCCAGAGAATGGCTGAAAGACTTGGATTCACTGCTGTCCCACAAAGACGAGATTTCTGGCCGAGCGCTCAAGGGTTGGTGCAATGTTCCGGTATTTTTGCAGATTCGGGGCATCGCCCGCTGGGCGGGCTCCTACAATACCTATTAGAATTGTAGGAGCCCGCCCAGCGGGCGATGCGGGCGAATTGCGCCGCGCTTCCCTACTCTGTCTTGTCCAGGAAACTCAGTGGGTCGTGATAGCCGAGCGGAATTTCGCCGCTATCCGTGCCCTGGTAGTCTTCTGGATCCATATCGACTGAGCCTGACCAGTCTTCAGGAGCGCCGACTTGCTCTATGAGCAACTTCGGCCAGTTTTCGAGATCGACTTCATCGATGGTTCCATCGAAGAACTGTATCTCGATCGTCGCATCTTGCTCGTCAATTGCGACCACTTCGAACAAATCTCCATCGGGGCGCCGGTACCAATGCCCGATGACCGGATATACGACTGCCATTGTTTCGTCCTCTGGTTGCTGTGTTCTCCACTTTCAGGTTCTCAATACCCCCTTTATAGATCAATAAGAGAAAACCGCAAGGCCATTTGAGGGCGTTACTTGCCCCTGATTCGAGTCTTGCTGAGCAGTCGACTGATCGGTCAGCTAATTTCGAATGAAACGCCAGTCCCAGATTCGGTGCCCTTTCTTTAGTCCTCGGGTTTCGAACTTGGTGCCGAAGCGTTGCAGCGGTCGATCTCCTGCGTGTTCGCGTCTTTCATCGAGCCGAAACAGCCCGGACTCCACGATAATTTCGTCGATGTGCTCAGCATAATTTTGCCAGTCAGTGGCGATATGCAGCGTGCCACCCACAGCGAGCTTTCGCGCGAGTAGCTGCAGGAATCCATGCTGGATTATGCGGCGTTTATGGTGCCGCTTCTTCGGCCAGGGATCGGGGAAATAAAGATTAACGCGAGCAAGGGAGCCGTCTTCGATCTGTTGCTGTAACACTTCAATTGCATCATGCGCGATGACACGCAGGTTGCTGATCGCACAATCGCGAGCTTGAATAAGACAATGCCCCACACCCGGCTCATGGACTTCAACACCCAGGAAATCAGCATCCGGATGCTCCTCGGCAGCGCGTACCAGGCTCTCGCCATTGCCATAACCAATCTCCAGGATTTTGTGTGCCGATCGATCAAAAACGGCATCAAGATCGAGCCGCTCTTCTGCATAGTCCAGTCCATATTGTGGCCACAGCTCCTTGCGGGCACGAACCTGTGCCGGCGTCATGCGACCGGTGCGGCGCACGAAACTGCGTATGGTGCGCCTGGCTGGTTGAGAATCAGTCATGGGATCCTGATTACCCAACACCTGGAATGAACACAAGCATTCCGCGACCGGCAATTGACTGCATTCAGGGCCGACTGCTGATCATTGCCGCAATACCGGCGGCAATCAATGCCCAGCCCGGTACTACGGCTGACCCAAGGGTCAGTACCAATGTGCCGGATAACGCTGCAGTTGCGCCTATCGCCAACCAATATCTTTGTTTTTGCTGGGCGCCTAACTGCTCGCGAATCTGTTTGAGCTCTGGCGAGCGAAGGTTAAGTTGCAGGTCGCCCTGCGTAATCTGTTCGGCAAGATAATTGATGACGCCGGGTAATTCCCGCATGGCATCGCGTAGCTGTGGCAGGTCTTCGCGCAGACTGTTTATGATGGCCCGCCCGCCGACTTGCTCGTCCATCCACTGGCGCAAAATAGGGTGCGCTGTTTTCCAGAGATCCAGGTCGGGATACAGCTGTCGGCCCAGTCCCTCGATATTAAACAGAGTCTTTTGCAGGAGCATCAGCTGTGGCTGAATCTCCATATCGAAACGGCGCGCGGTGGCGAACAGGCCGATCATTACCTGTGCGAACGATATCTGCGACAAAGGCTTATTGAAAATCGGCTCACAAACGGAACGCACTGCCGATTCCAGTTCATCGATACGAGTCTCTGGTGGTACCCAACCGGAGTCGAGGTGCAGTTTTGCAATCTTGTGATAATCACGATCAAAAAAGGCCAGGAAATTACCGGCGAGGTATTTCTGATCGTTCGGGCTTAATGTCCCGACAATGCCAAAGTCAACGGCAACGTATCTCGGCTGCTCCGGATCTTCAATCTGTACAAAAATATTTCCCGGATGCATGTCAGCATGAAAAAAGTTGTGTCGAAAAACCTGCGTAAAAAATATCTCAACGCCATTTTCTGCGAGTCTCTGAATATTCGTTCCGGCAGCCAGCAGGGTTTGCATGTCACTTATCGGTGTGCCGTAAATTCTCTCCTGAACCAGCACTTCCGGCCGACAGAAATCCCAGTAAACGTCCGGTACATATAACAGGTCAGAGCCCGCGAAATTGCGTTTCAATTGGGTGGTATTTGCCCCTTCACGCATCAGGTCCAGTTCATCGAATATGGTTTTCTCGTACTCGGCCACGAGTTCCAGCGGCCGTAGTCGTTTGCCGTGTTCCCAGTATTTGTCAGCCAGGCCGGCGAGTGCGTACATCACGTCGAGATCTTGCTCAATAAGATCACGAATGCCCGGTCGCAGCAGCTTGACAATAACCTCTGTGCCATCGGGCAATGCGGCAGTGTGTACCTGGGCAATGGATGCCGCGGCAAATGGTTCCCTGTCAAAACGTGAAAACACATCGTCGACCGGCTTGCCATATATTTCTTCGAGCTTCGTGACCGCCTGTTCCTTGGGGAAAGGCGGGACGCGATCTTGTAATAGCGCCAGCTCATCAGCCATTTCGCTCGGCAAAAGGTCACGTCGCGTCGAGACCGTCTGGCCGAATTTCACAAAAATTGGTCCAAGTTCCTGCAATGCCAACCGCACGCGTTTACCAAGTGGTTCAGATACGTCTTTGGCACGCGGAAACAGGTAGAAGAGATATCTCAATGGACGCAGTAAATGGGTCGCCGTGATCAACTCATCCAGACCGTGTCGAACCAGAACGCGCTGGATGCTCAAAAGTCTCAGGAGTGTCTTCTTACGCCACATATCTTATGCAGGGTCCTGCTGGTCGAGGTCCGATTCGGCCTGTTTCATCCGCGCCTCAAATCTTGCGACGTCATCGCGCAGCGTATCAACCTGGCCGCGAAAAACTTCTGCTTCATAGCGGCTGGGTACAGCGCGGCTTTCTTCCTGCAGGTATTCACTCGCGTTTTGTTGCAGTGTCGAACCAGCTTCCCGCCCCCATTGGCTGATGTTACGCACCAGTTCACCGATGCTGTGCGCGGCTGCGTCACCGACCAGCCCGGACAGTTCCTCCTCGAAGTCTGGCCGCGCATAGCGCAACAGTGTTTGAAATTTCCGGGCGAGTATCACGTCGCCGCCAAGCTCTACAGCATCGCCGCGAACGACCGTATCGCGAGCCGGACTTGCAAGTCTTGCCAGTGCGAGCAGAGAGCCGCTAATTACGACATCCGGTTCGTCGCTATACTCGCTGGAAAGAAATACCTGGTCAGGGCCGACGATGATATACATCGCTAATGCAGAGTTCGTGACCCGCAATGCCAAAACCCGGTCCTGCATTTCAGCACAAAGTTCTCGTGCCGGCGTTTTCGATTGAATCTGCCTGTTTAGCAATGCTGCAACAGGGCGAAGCATTGTTTCAAGCGCGTCCGGCATTTCTAGATCCTGTAACCGATGTGCAGTGCGACGATTCCGCCCGCCAGGTTGTGGTACCGGCAACGCTCAAAACCGGCATCGGTCATCATGTCGCGTAGCGTATCCTGATTCGGATGCATGCGAATTGATTCCGCCAGGTACTGGTAACTTGCTTGATCATTGGCGACCAGTTTTCCCAGTAGTGGCAGCACCTTAAAAGAATAGAGGTCGTACGCCGGTTTGAGCGCCGCAGATGGCTTCGAAAATTCAAGGATCATCGCTTTGCCACCTGGTTTAAGACTCCGCAGCATCGATGCAAGGGCAGCGCCTTTATCGGTAACGTTTCTAAGGCCAAACGCCATGGTGATGCAGTCAAAACTTGCATTGGCGAACGGCAGGTTTTCTGCATCAACCTGGGCGATTGACAGATTTCCGGCAACACCGGCATCAACAAGGCGTCGCCGCCCTTCCTGCAGCATGCTGGCATTGATATCGGCGAGCACCACGTGGCCACTCGAACCGACCTGGCCCGCAAATACCCTGGCCAGATCTCCCGTTCCGCCGGCAAGATCAAGCACACTCTGGCCGCGGCGTATGGCTGCCTGCGAGATTGTGAAGCGTTTCCAGATTCGGTGCAGCCCACCCGACATCAGGTCATTCATCACGTCATAACGGCTCGCGACAGAATCGAACACGTCTTTGATGCGCTGTGCCTTTTCCTGACGAGGCACAGTTTCATAGCCGAAATGGGTGGTTTCTTTGCTCATGGAATCAGCTGTCTGTAACAGGTTGACGAGCATACCCTGCTGCCTCAAGGCGGTCGAGATAAGCCTGCCAACGGGACTCCTGCTCGGCCCCAAGCTCGTAAAAGTGCTTCCAGGTGTACAGCCCGGTGTCATGCCCGTCATCAAATACCAGGCGTACCGCGTAGTGTCCGACCGGTTCAATATTTGTCACCTGCACATTTTCTTTGCCTTTTTGCAGGATTTCCTGCCCGGGGCCATGCCCCTGGACGTCAGCGGAGGGGGAATGAACACGCAGATACTCGAACGGCAATTCAAAATGACTGCCATCGTCGAAACTGATGCTGATTTGCCGCGACTTTTTCTGCAGCTTGATCTCGCTGGGTACGTGGTCCACGCCAATACTCCTGTGCTTGCTTATTATTGGATTTGTATTCTGCGGCTCAGAGGATATATCGGCTCAGATCCTCGTCTCTTGCGAGCTCGGCCAGATGTTCATCGACATACCCGGCATCAACCTCAAGGCTGGTGCCACTTTTATCCGAGGCGTCGAACGATACCGTTTCAAGCAAACGCTCCATAACAGTATGCAAGCGTCGGGCGCCGATATTTTCGGTATTTTCATTGACCTGGAAGGCAACCTCGGCCAGTCGACGAACGCCACATTCGGTAAAAGTGAGCCCCACGTCCTCGGTGCCAATCAATGCAGTGTACTGCGAGGTAAGGGATGCATCCGGTTCAGTAAGGATGCGTACGAAATCCTCAGTTGTCAGGGATTTCAGCTCAACCCTGATCGGGAACCGCCCCTGTAGTTCCGGGATGAGGTCCGACGGCTTGCAAACATGGAAGGCGCCGGAGGCGATAAACAGGATGTGATCCGTTTTCACCATGCCGTACTTGGTATTGATGGTGGAGCCCTCGACCAGTGGCAGCAAGTCTCTCTGCACACCCTCACGTGATACGTCTGCACCTGTCGCACCGGATTGTCGCGCGACTTTGTCGAGTTCGTCGAGAAAGACGATGCCATGCTGCTCGACGGCTTCGAGTGCACGTGACTTCATTTCCTCGTCATCCAGCATTTTTGCGGCTTCTTCATCCGTCAACAATTTGAAAGCATCTTTAACTTTCAGCTTTTTTGTTTTCTGACGGTTGCCCGACATATTCTGAAACATGCCCTGCAACTGGCTGGTCATCTCCTCCATGCCAGGAGGCGCCATGATCTCAACACCGACGGGTATTGCCTGAACTTCGACTTCGATTTCCTTGTCGTCCAGCTTGCCTTCGCGCAACATCTTGCGAAATTTCTGCCGCGTGTCACCGTCTTTGCTGGCGGGTTCGTTGTCCGCTGTGAATCCGACGCCACGTGGCGGTGGCGGCAACAGCGCGTCGAGGATTCGTTCTTCAGCAGCGTCTTCGGCGCGATGGCTGACTTTCGCCATTTCGATCTCGCGCGTCATCTTGACCGCGATGTCCATCAGGTCGCGAATAATGCTGTCTACCTCGCGACCCACATAGCCCACTTCAGTGAACTTGGTTGCCTCAATTTTGATAAACGGGGCGTTCGCAAGCTTGGCCAGGCGCCTTGAGATTTCGGTTTTGCCGACTCCGGTAGGACCGATCATCAGGATATTCTTGGGCGTGATCTCGCTTCTTAGTGGCTCGTCAACCTGCACGCGACGCCAGCGATTTCTGAGTGCAATGGCTACTGCTCGTTTGGCTTCATCCTGGCCGATGATGTGTTTCTCGAGTTCCTGGACGATTTCTCTGGGTGTCATTTGTGACATTGTTTAATTCCGTTGCTTTTCGGTATTGGGTCGAATTCTGGCCGCTTACTTCGTGTCCGGTAATTCTTCGACAATAATGTTGTGGTTGGTAAAGACGCAGATATCGCCGGCGATGCTCAGCGCCTTTTCGACAATCTCCCGTGCTTCCAATTCAGTGTTTTGTAAAAGTGCGAGCGCTGCCGCCTGGGCATAGGGTCCGCCTGAACCGATTGCCATGAGCTCGTGTTCCGGCTCGATCACGTCGCCATTGCCGGAGATCGTGAACGAAGTTTCCTCGTCAGCGACGCACAGCAACGCTTCCAGACGCCGCAGGCGACGATCGGTTCGCCATTCTTTGGCCAGCTCGATCGCGGCCCTGGTCAGGTTGCCGTATTGCTCCAGCTTGCTTTCAAACAGCTCGAACAAGGTAAATGCATCCGCGGTACCGCCGGCAAAGCCACCGATGACGCGGCCATTGGCCAGTCTGCGCACCTTTTTGGCGTTGCCCTTCATTACGGTATTGCCCATGCTAACCTGGCCGTCGCCGCCGATGGCGACCTTGCCATTGCGGCGTACCGAGACGATTGTTGTCCCTCGAAATTGTTCCATGTGATTGGTTCCTGGCGTATTGCTTCGATAATTCTTATGTTTCGATAATTGCTGTGTAGGAGCCCGCCCAGCGGGCGATTGAAGCCTGATGCGTGCGGCATAGCTTAATCGCCCGCTGCCACGATCGAAACCCGGATCCAGCTTTCGGACTAGCGTTTCTTTCCGTACGGGCTCCTACGATACTTTGCTACAATTTTTGTTTTTCGAGTACGTCAAAATTTCGCCCGTTTCGAGGGCGCGCTATTTGTCCTTCAGCCGTGCCCTTGGGTGGGTTTTGTCGTATATCTGGGCCAGATGCTGGAAGTCAAGGTGTGTATAAATTTGAGTTGTACTGATATTGCTGTGTCCGAGGAGTTCCTGGACCGCTCTGAGATCATGGCTCGACTCCAGCAGATGGGAAGCAAATGAGTGCCGGAACAAGTGCGGATAGACCTTGGTGTTAATACCCTGGCGCTTTGCCCAGTGATCAACCCGCGCCTGGACCGAGCGTTGGCTCAGGCGGCTGCCGCGGTTGCTGACGAATAAGGCCTTTTCGCCGAGCGCGGCCAATAGTCCCCGCTCAGTGTGCCACTGACGCAGGGCCGTGATGGCATGTCTGCCGACCGGCACGATACGGTCCTTGTTGCCTTTGCCGGTAACCCGCACCGTGCAATCCGCCATATCGACATCACCGATGTTGAGATCTGTTAATTCCGCTAGTCGCAGGCCGGATGAGTACAGCAACTCAAGCACGGCGCGATCACGGGCGACCAACGGTCCCTCGCCTGGAATGTCGAGTAGTTTTGCCATCCTGTCGGCATCGAGGTTTTCCGGCAGACGTTTGCCTGCCTTAGGTGCCCGGACCGTTTGCACCGGGTTCTTCTTCACATGTTTTTCACGTAATAAAAAGCGAAAAAACATGCGAATCGCGGATAGCCGTCTTTGAATGCTGCGTGGCGCCAGTCCACGACGAAACCAGCCGGCCGATACAGATCGCAGATGATCGTCGTCAACCTGGTCCCATTTTTTGAGGTCAATGCTATCGCAAAATTCGCTTAGCGCGTTGAGGTCGCGGCGGTAATGCTTACAGGTAAGCTTAGACAAACGGCGCTCGTACTCGAGGTGCCGTATGAATTTGTCTATCCAGTCTGTTTCGCTCTCAAGCACCTTGTCAGGCTCGATTGCCCGGACTATTCATTAATCGTCCGGGTTAGTAGCGTTTCAACGTCTCGGCAACGAGTTCGCCGAGGCGGGTCAGAAAGTCGATGCTCATACCGGGATGGAATCGATCTGCATCGCCGCTGCCGATGGCGAGAAAACCCATTGCCGATTTCTCCCCCAGGGGAATGAGCGCCGCAGAGCCGATTTCATCGGTCTCCTTGCCGAAGAGGAAATCCCGCTGGGCGTCGCGGACCTGTCCACAGCGAGGCCCGCTGCCGTTTAAAAATGTATTGAATGCTTTCACGCCATCATCGCTGCGTTCGATCGGCAGGAAAAATCGCCCGGCATTGATGTCTTTAAATAACTCAGGATTACCAAACAGTACCAGGATCGATTGATTGGCGTCGAAACCGGTACGCAGTGTTTCCTCGATGATGGTCAAAGTTGTACTCAGATCATCGGCGGCTATCAGGCTAAGGGCGAGGCCATGAATTTTCTCCGCCAACGAATCGTTCGCCCGCGCAACCTCGAGCAACTCCTTGAGTTGGCGTTCCAGTTTGAGGTCTTTTTGTCGTAAAACGGAAACCTGCCGCTCCACCAGTGATACGGCACCACCCGCTACATGTGGCAGTCGCAGCGAGCCCAGAAGGGCCCCATGCCGCTCAAAAAAATCGGGGTGTTCGCTCAGATAATCGTGAATGGCGCTTTCCGAAAGATCCTCATCGACGAACTCCGTTTTTCGTTGTGTGCTCATAAATTCAGATTTCCCCTGCGTCCTGCTCTGCGGCTCAGCTTAACACGACTCAGTGACTCTGCAGTTCAGTGTCGACGAAGGCGAAAGCGACAGATAATGGGCCATTTTGATCATGCGAAAAAACTCTGCCGTGTTTCCCGGGCAAGTTTAAGTGTTAATGGACATTTCGGTTCTGCGACGGTATTTTACATAAACCAATAACTACATAAAAAAATTCGTCTCCGGGGACAAAAAATGCGACACATAATGGTCATGAACGCCAAGGGTGGCTGCGGCAAAAGCACTCTTGCAACAAATCTGGCTGCGTACTATGCAGATGCAGGCTATGGCGTAGCACTTGCAGATTACGATCCGCAGCGAACGAGCCTCGACTGGCTTGAACGACGCCCGGACAGTCGGCCCAAAATTGCTGCAATCGCCGGGTTTGAGGACGGTCTGAAGCACGCACCGCGCCAGGCTGACTACGTGATTATCGATGCACCGGCACGCTCGCACGGTAAGGAGCTCACTGACCTGGTGCGACATGCAGAGACGATAATCATCCCCGTCCTGCCATCGACGATCGACATGCAGGCATCGGACCGCTTCATTAAAGAACTCCAAGCGGTTGGCAAGGTTAATCGCAAACAAGCGAAAATTGGCGTGGTCGCAAACCGTGTGCGTGAATACACGTTGATTTATGAAGAGCTTGATGAGCACCTTACGGCAATGAGGGTGCCGTACCTGGCGTCATTACGCGAAGCGCAGAACTACGTTCGTGCCTATACGCGTGGACTGGGTATCTTCGAGTTGCCGGAATACCTCGCCTGGCCCGACTGGGAGCAGTGGGAGCCATTGACCAAGTGGCTTCGCAGCGTACGTAGCCAGCCGTAGGAGCTCGCCCAGCGGGCGATAAAGCTCAATTTTCGTGATTATCTGTGGTTTGCCAGGTGTGGCTTTCGTGCGGCTGTGGTTGGCTGTGCTTTGCAAATAATAAAAACCGGGGTCGAACCGAGGTTTTCAATCGACATCTGTTGATAGTTGAGATGAGGTGCTAGAAAACCTCGGTTCGACCCCGGTTTTTATTATTTGTCAGCCCGCAGGGCGCGCTCCTACGGTACCTCGCTACAACTTTCTGGTTCCGGGTTGGTAACAGGCTTTGCCGGTTATTTGGTCAGATCGCCGTATCCGGGTCTGGCGATTCATTGATTAGCCTGCTTTTTCAGCAGGTTGTCTTCGATAAGACTGGCCTTGATGCCGTCTTCCGCATTTGCATAGGTGGGCGAAAACTTCAGGGTCTCGCGCATTTTGGTCGCATCGAGTTTTCTGGATTCAGATAGAAACGAGAGTCGTGTAGCACTAAATGTTGCCAGTGCCTCCTCACGGGTAATTGCCGGCGGCGGATCGAGGCCGGCCATTCCAGCTACGGTGTTTGCGAACCAGGTTGGACTCCTGAAGTCGCCATCGGCGACATTGTAGATGCCTGGCGCCTTGCTGCTGGTCATCGCAGTAATGCAGCATGCCGCGAGGTCGTCGACATGAATGCGGTTGCCGGGATTAGACGCTGTCTCAGACAGAACCGCTTTTCCTGTACGAATTTTCTCTATTCCAAGCCGGCCAGGGCCATAGATTGCCGGTGTTCTGAGGATGAATAACTCGCACTCCCTTTTGCTGCACCATTGTTGCAGCATTTCTTCCGCAGCAAATCGCCGTCGTGCACGGTCTGTTACGGGCCTGGGGGAATCGGTTTCGCTCACCAGCCTGCCTGCACAATTTCCGTAGACGCCACTGGTGCTGACGTATACAAAACGCTCAGGCGATGGATCGAGCATCGCCAGAAAGCGCTCCAGCCGGGTGTCTTGTAACGAATCAGGAGACGGTGGCACCGTATAAAGTAATGAGAATCGGGGCGGCAATCGGAGTTCTGCTGCATCGGCATGATCGAGATCGAGCACTACCAGCCGTTCATCCGCAAAATCAGCGTTGGGTGAGCGGTTTATCCCCAAAGCCCTCTCCGCCGGTAGTCTCGACAAGACACGTTGACCCGTGTAGCCAACACCGTTGACGATGAAATGCATTGGCGGACTGCTACTCGTCGTCCGCATCCGGTTCGAGGTGTGGAATGGCCGGGATTGGTGAACGCGCAACCAGGCTCAAACCGGATCGATAAGCGTCTGCTGCGGCGTCGCCTTCACCCAGTTGATTCAGCAGCCGGCCGAATTCCTGATAGGCATCCGGTGTCGGGCGAATCGCGATGACTGTCTCCAGGTAACTGCGTGCCTTGCCCCACAATTCATTGCGCAGGCACAGGCGCGCTGCAGCGAGCAACAAATCGACGTCCTCACCATGATTCCTGAGCCAGCCTTCTGCTTTGTTGAGTTGCCGCGTCGGATCGTCGGCCTCAACGATGCCGTACAAACGCACCAGCGGGGGCCGCCACTCGCGGCGCAATTCGGCTGCGATCTCTTTCTCCGCCTGGGCATGCATGCCGGTTCGTATCAGGCTGGAAAAATAGGCCTCCAGCAGTTCAATATCCTTTTTCTGTTGTTTGGGCAGTTTTTTCCAGACCAGTTGCACTGCAGCTCCGTCTGCAGCCGAGCGCAGGTGTTCCTGGTAGACACGCAGCGACCACTGGTGCAGCGTCGCCGCATCGATACGCCCGTGTTTGGTCAAACGGGGCAGCAAATCTGCCAGGTGTTGCCAATCGTTAAGGCGAAAATAGAGCCGGCCGAGGAGCACCAGCGCATGCGAGTGGTTTGGTGTGTTTTCCTCAATCTTGCGAAGCGTCGCGAGTGCAGGTTCATATTGCCCCTGGTCGAGTTGCAATTCGGCCTGCGTCAACAGCACTGCGTTCGCGGCCTCTGGAGATTGTTCGTAGGCCAGTCGCAACCAGCCATCACGCCGGTCATCCTGACCGAGCAGGTGGGCGGCACGTGCCGCCTGCAGATAATTGAGCAGCGGTGCATCACTGATTCCGGCTGAGCGCGTCAGCAATCGTTCACCTTTCGCGAAGTTACCTTCGGCAACCTCGATGATTCCCCGGGTGAGCCGCTGACCGGCACGACCGGCACGGTAACGGCCGGCAGCCTCCCCCAGTTTTCGCGGGGCGTGAAATAACTTAATGGTGAACCATATGGTAATCAGCAGCAGAACAAATATTGCCAGCAGAATCGGTACCGACATCTCCACCAGGTAGCCGCGAAAGCTAATGACGACATAGCCTGGATCCTGTAACAACAGGCTGGCGGCCAGTGCACTGAGAATCAGCGCCACAATAAAGATGAGGCCGAATTTCATTGCTGCAGCTCTTCCTCTTGCTCTGGTTCCGGATCTGGCTCGACCTCGGTTTCATTAGCAGGCTGTGCCAGGGCCTCCGCGAGGCCGTTGAATTGTCGCAACGCGCGCAAAGAATGCGATATATCGGGTACGGCAACGGAGAATACGCTACCGCGAATCTCAGTAATGGTCTCCTGAGCGCCTTGTACCGCAGTATTGCTGGTGTCGTAATATTCGTTCAGCCAGGCAGATGCATCATCCAGGCTTTGTGAAAAAATCGCTTCCTCGCTCCTGAGCACGGCAAGCCTCGCGGCCTGCAATTGCAATGCGAGATTAGCCCGCAGAAAATATTGCGCTTCCGGTGCCATGAGCGGCTGCATGGACTCATCGATTCGCCGCACGGAGACCACGCCACCGAGTGCGTTCTTCAACGATGCGTAGGCACGATCGGCGCCGGTCAAATCCGGATCAAGCAGTGTGCTGTCAGCAGTCTGTACGACGACTTCCTGTCGTAGTGGCAGCGAGTCAACCACACTGGCAAGGCTTGCCAGCGTCAGCGTAATACCTTCTGTGTCGGGGCTTTCCATAACTTCCAGTGCGCGCAGTTCATTCGACAAAGCACGCCTGACTTCTGTCAGCCCCGGGTCCGCAAGCTGCAAGATGCGCTCATCGGCCAGCTTCAATGCGAGGCTTGCAAGTTCCGGATTGCCGGCGAGTTGTAGCTGCGCATTCGCAATCTGCATGTAGTATTCCGCTTCCGCCAGGAGCCAGGCGTCTCTGGCGCCGGTCGAGATTCCCTGTAGCGATGACACGGTTGCCTCAATGTTTGATAACCGGGCTGGCACGACTTCGAATTGGCGCAGACGGGAATTTAGCCGCTGTTCGATTGCAGCAATTTCGGCGTTGCCCGATGCCCTGGTTGTGCCGAGCGCTGCTACCTTTTGCTCCAGTGCGTCCAGCGCAGCCCTGGTGGCCCGTACTGATGCCGAGAATGTCGCTATGCTTGTGTCACTGTCGTTCATCGCCCCGGCAGCACCGCGATTCTGCAGATAAGTGAGCGCAAACGCTCCCAGCGCGGTGACAGACAGAAGCAGGGCGAGCCAGATGACCAGGCCATTGCCTTGTCTTCGGGCGGGTACAGTTGATGGGGTTTTTCCATTTGACGACGCCAAGCCAATACCCGCCTCTGCCGATTCAGGCGTCCAGTCCTGTGATACCTCGGCTTCATCCGCGTTACCGACGTTGTCGGCTAAATCGCCCGTTTCTTCTGTCGTTTCAGTGGTCTTTTTCTTGCTCATTAATTCTGTCCGGATTGCCGTAGCGCGATCAATGCGCTGATTATATCGGCGGCCTGTGGTCCCGGTGCCAGTATTGTAGAAATACCGGGAATTGACTCCTCAGCTGTTTGTATCACACGAGTACTGGGCGCCACCAGTGGCGTTTCTACCAACAGCTCGCGACACGCCACCGGTAACAACTGCAGCATATTGTGCAGCGTTTCCACGCTCATTACAGTCACGCAATCGATCTCACTGCTGCTCCAGCATTTCTCGAGTGCAGCAAGCTCAGCTGCCGATGCGCAATGCAGCTGACGTTCGTAAACCGGCAGGTAATGAATCGTGGCGCCACGTGAACGCAGGATTCTTGCGAGCTTCTCACGACCGTCCGCGCCGCGAACAATGACGATTGTCTTACCGGCGACGTCCTGCAGCTCGGGATGGGCGAGCAGTTGCTCACTATCGCTGCCCTGTTCAGGAACGATATCGACATGCGTCCCGTTTTCTTCCACCGCTGCTTTGGTTGCCGGGCCGACCACAGCGATCAGTGAGTTGCCGGTGTCGATTGCGGCCAGGCCATAAACGACAGCATTGCGACTGACGAATACGATGATGTCGGGCTGTGGCAATGCTGCGAATACGGTGCCGACGTCCCCTGCAGCGGCGCCGACGATATCAATAACCGGAAAACGGATGGCACGACCACCAGCATCTGCAATTGCGTCCGCCAGCTCAGCGGACTGTCCAGCGGGACGGGTTACCAGCACCCCGTATCCGGCCAGCGCGGCTTCGCTCACTCGCCGACCTCTTCGAGCATTGCACCAGCGCCATTTTCGAGCAGGCGCGTTGCAACCTCAATACCGAGCAGCGCGGCATCTTCTGCACTGCCGGAGATCTGCTCGCGAAGTACTTTGCTGCCATCGGGCAATGCAACCAATGCCTCTATTGTTAAAACGTCAGCATCAATGCTGGCGAAACTGGCAACCGGCGACTGGCAATTGGCCTGCAAGGTCTCGGCGACGGCCCGTTCTGCAGTCGTCGTCATTTTTGTTGCAGCATGTTCGAGTGACGTCAATACCTCGCGTAAATCGCCGCGGTCCTGCAGGCATTCAATGCCAATGACACCCTGGGCCGCTGCGGGCAACATTTTTTCCGTGCTGAATTCTTCGGTGATATTTGACTGCAGGCCCAGTCGCTGCAGCCCGGCGCTTGCCAGGATGATGGCATCGTATTGACCATCACGCAGTTTTTGCAGGCGCGTATTTACATTGCCACGTAACGGCTGCACAACCACGTCAGGCCGTTGTGCTTTTAATTGCGCCTGGCGCCTGAGGCTGGAGCTGCCAATGCATGCACCGTGCGGCAGCTGCGTAAAAGTCTTGTCGGTAGCGGAGACAAAGGCATCGGCTGAGCTGGCGCGCTCTAACACTGCGGCAATACAAAACCCGGCGGGGATGTCCGCCGGCACATCCTTCATAGAGTGCACGGCAATGTCAGCCTCGCCAGCCTGCATAGCCACTTCGAGTTCTTTGATAAAGAGACCTTTGCCACCGATTTTTTGCAGGCTTTTGTCGAGAATCTCATCACCGCGCGTGGACAACGGCACCAGCACAACAGTTGCGACCTGCGGCAGCTCGCGAAGTTTTTCAGCGACATGCTCAGCCTGCCACAGTGCAAGCTCGCTTTTTCGCGTTGCAATTCGAATATCCAACTTATTTATCCCTTCCTGAGGCGACGCTTTACGTCCGTGAGGTGTCGGCGGCTGATGAAAAGATCATCGTCGTTATTGTCATCTGGCCTGGGGTCGCGAAGCTGGACCTGGGTTCGGCCATCTTGCGATTTTTGAAGTGACCTGATTCGGCCGACAGCGACGAGCGCGGCGCGATGAATGCGCACGAAAGTGTCAGCGAATTCATCTTCCAAAGATTTCAGCGAGTCATCAATCAGGTCTCGTCCACTCTCGTGCGCCACGCAGACATACTTCTGGTCAGCAAGAAAGTAATGAATCTCGTTTACCGGGATGAGTTTTAGTTCACCCTGAATTCGGGCGCACACATGCTGGCGTTGCTCAGCAATACCGGACTGCTTTGCGACCTCGCCGAGCACGTTATGACTCAGGCGTGCGGCCTGGGCAAGCGCCTTCTCGAGGCGCTCCTTACGCACGGGTTTCAAAACATAGCCGATTGCGTTCGCATCAAAAGCGTCAATGGCGTACTCGTCATACGCTGTTGTGAATACCACGGCCGGTGGACTATCAAAACTGTTCAGGTGATGCGCAGTTTCAACCCCGTCGAGACCTGGCATACGAATATCCAGCAAGACGACGTCAGGGTTGAGTTTTCCGGCCAGATCCAGGGCCTCACGACCATTGCCGGCCTCACCAACGACGATATGTTCGCCGGCATCCTCAAGCAGTTGTCGCAGGCGGTCGCGAGCGGGTGCTTCATCGTCGACGATCAGAACATTCATGCGCCAACCTCATCGCAGGGAAAAACAAGCAGCACCGAGTACTCGATATCCGTTTCCTGCACACTCACTTTTGCGCGATGCCCATAGGCGAGCTCAAATCGCTGCAGGATGTTGGAAACGGCCATTTTATTGCCGCTTTTCTTGCGTCTCTGGTCTGATGAAACCGGATTTGTCATGCTGATTTCCAGGTTGTCATTGACTCGTTTGCCGCTGACCCTTACCTCGCCACCATCAGGCAACAGTTCTATGCCGTGGTAAATAGCGTTTTCGAGCAACGGCTGGATGGTCAGGCTCGGTATCAGCGCACGCATCGGCAGCTCACTTACGTCCCAACGCACCTTCAGTCGATCTCCGAGTCGCAGTTTTTCAATACGCTGATAAATCGCGGCAACCTCAAGCTCCTCCTTCAAGGTCGTACGTTCCTTTTGTGCACCAAGGTTGACGCGCATCAGGTCTGCCAAATCTTCGATGGCTTCTTCAGCCTGCTGTGGATTACTTCTTGTGAGTGAGGCGATGGTGTTCATCGTGTTGAACAAAAAGTGCGGGCGAATCATTGCCTGCAGCGCACTAATACGCGCCTGCGCCTCAAGCACTATAGAGCGTCGCCACTCACTGGATATGTACAGGTAACGCATGGCCAATGCGATGACGATGGAGCTGATGGCGAAAGTCCGCAACAGAAAGCCGCCATGCGTGCCGTCGATGATGACGGCTTCGGCGAAAATTCCGGTGAGCTGATAGCTAACTTCGGCAAGTAGCAGGCACAATGCCAGCAACACAACGAAACAGATAACGAATGCCTGCGTGTGGCCCTGTTTTTCTGCCCAGGGGCGAATCAGGCACAAACTCGCGTCGCCGAGCAAAGCGAGCCACAGCACGTACATCGACATTTTCGAAAGCTCGGTAAGAAACGTGCCGGGAACGTACGCCGCTATCGTCAGTACAATAGCCACCAGCTCAGCAACCAGCAAAATTACCAGGACCGTACCGGCGGCACAGAAATCGGGCAGGTAAGCCTGAGATTGTTTGATGTTGACTTCAGGTGCTGAGGCCAATCGTGATCCTCCTCACGAATGAAGCCGGCATTGTAACGCGAAGAGGACCCGGGAACTGTGGCCAATTCACGCATTTTGAAGCCCAAAAACCGTAGCAAGCCCACGTAGGAGCCCGCCGTACGATAGATGCGCAGTCTTAACTCCGGAGACTCTCTATCTATCTGCACGGGCGACAAACAAATAAGGGCATGTCGCAAGACATGCCCTTATTTGTTTGCAAAGCTCAACCAACCAAACCCGCTAAAAAAACTCGCCCTCCGGCGTCAGGCCGTACTACCCCCTAATTACAATATTCCTCCACCCGACTCACCGCACGTTCACGTGTCGCAGCCATCTCGGCCTCATCCATGTAAACCCGCTCGCCATTTTCGTCTTCGCGATATATACGGCGGTTGGTAAGAAATTTTTGTAGCTGGGCTTTATGGGCAGTGCACTGTTTAGCCCGTTCGTCTGCCTCCGCACGCAACTCATCTCGTGATGGACCAGCAGGTAAGTTAGCGGCCTCTTGCCGCTCCTGGTCCCTGGCATCTAAACGAGCCTGCGTCGTAGCCTGGACTTGCGTGTTGTTGGTTGCCTTTGACCTGATAGCAAGGTGTTCAGATTGCGGGTCAACCGGGACATCGCTGTAATGCACGTTGCCCTCCGCATCGGTCCACTTATAGATTTCACTTGCGAGGGCGCTGCCGCCGACGAGAAGCGTCAGCAAAGTGGTAGTAACAATCGCAATTGCTCGATTACGCATGATGACATTCCTTTGAAACCAGCTCCGGGTCTGTGCCGCCCGGTTACCTTAATATATATAAGGCAGTGCACGATAACCTATTAGATCACGCTGATTCCAGCATTGTTGTGATCATGATCACAGCCCATTTTGTGCACTATTTGGCAATAAATGGCGGACTCACTCGCTACAGTCACAGTGATTGCGCCAATGCGCATTTGTCATAAAGCTGTCCGCGCCTGCAGCCTTTGCTGCCATTGGATTTCGCTGTCGGGCCATGAATATGTGAAACAGGCCAGTGCACACTGATTCACCACTGTTCTTTTCTTGTTGATTACGGTATCAAGCTAATATGAGTAACGATTCGATAGATAACCTGGCACGGCTGCTTGCTGAAACTCTCCCGCAGGGATTGCGTTCGGCACGGGACGACCTGGAAAAAAACTTTCGTTCAGTGCTGCAATCAGGCCTGACGAAATTGGACCTGGTGACCCGCGAGGAATTTTCGGTTCAGGAAGCGGTCCTGGCTCGCACGCGCGAGAAGCTGGATGCACTGGAGCAGCGCCTGGCTGAACTTGGATCCAAAAAACCGGCAAAGAAAAAGGCTGCTAAAGAGGCGGCCCAAAAGGCTGCTAAAGAGGCGGCCCAAAAGGCTGCTAAAAAGTCTGCAAAAAAGACAGCGTCAAAAAAGAAGGTGAGCAAAAAGAAAACTGCTAAATAGCTTTAGCAGAGATTTCATTGCCATGGAGCGGCGATGCTATTCGAACCAAATAAGATCGTGTTGCTGTGAGCCTGGCTATTTTGCACAGCAGGGCCCAGCTTGGCGTCGAAGCGCCTCCTGTAACCATAGAAGTTTTCCTGTCCGGTGGTTTACCGACTTTTCACGTTGTCGGCCTGGCGGAGAGTGCGCTGCGTGAGAGCAAAGATCGGGTGCGCAGCGCGATCCTGAGCTCGAAATTCGATTTTCCGCAGGAACGTATAACAGTCAATCTGGGTCCTGCAGACATGCGCAAGACCGGGGGGCGGTTCGATTTGTCTATCGCGCTTGGTATTCTCGCGGCCATGGGCGTCATACCGAAAGAGCTGTTCGCCACCCACGAGTTTTTCGGTGAGCTTTCCCTGAGCGGTGACCTGCGGCCGGTTCCCGGAATGTTGCCCGCAGCGATAAAGGCCGCGCAGGCCGGCCGAGCGATCTTCGTGCCGCAAGAGAATGGAGCGGAGGCAAGTCTTGCGAGCGGGGAGGTGTTTGTGGCCAATAGCCTGCTTGATGTTACGGCACAGATACGCGGCGTTCGCACTGCCTTTGTTGCCGATCCGCTCCGGCCTGAGTCCCGCGAATCAACCGGCCCGGATCTGGCGGACGTAAAAGGGCAGCAACTTGCCAAGCGCGCACTGGAGATTGCCGCATCGGGTGGCCACAACATCCTGTTCACAGGTCCGCCGGGAACCGGCAAGAGCATGCTGGCGCAACGATTACCCGGAATTCTGCCACCTTTAGCAGATGACGAGGCGATCGCGACGGCAGCCATAGATTCGATTCTTGGGCGGCCTGTCGACCTGACATGCTGGCGACGTCGTCCGTTTCGCGCGCCGCACCATACGGCTTCGGCGGCAGCACTGGTTGGTGGTGGTTCTGACCCGCGCCCGGGTGAAATATCGCGGGCCCACAATGGCGTCCTGTTTCTGGATGAATTGCCGGAGTTTAGTCGTCATGTGCTCGAGGTACTACGCGAGCCGATGGAAAGCGGCGAGATTACGATTTCCCGTGCCGGCCGGCAGGCCGACTTCCCGGCACGCTTTCAACTCGTCGCGGCGATGAACCCGTGCCCCTGCGGCTATCTTGGCGATATTCGCGGCGACTGCCGCTGCAGTGCCGAAAGCGTACGTCGTTATCGCGGAAAAATATCCGGGCCACTCCTGGATCGCATTGATATTCAAATGCAGGTGAACAGGCCGCCCCTGGACGTACTGCGCGGTGACGCACCCGCGGGTGAATCCAGCGCCATTGTTGCCGAACGAGTGCAAAGTGCGCGGCAAATTCAGCTGGATCGGTCCGCTGTTTGCAATGCCGAGCTAAGCGGGGGTGCGCTGAAAAAGGCTTTTACGGCTGATCAGCAATGCTGGTCGTTACTGGATAAAGCGACAGAGAGTTTTGCACTGTCGGCACGTGCTTATCAGCGTGTGCAACGTGTCGCGCGAACAGTGGCCGATCTGGCCAGTGAGGAAACAGTAACGGCCAGGCATATGGGTGAGGCGCTGGGTTTAAGACACCTGGATCGGCGAATGGGGTCTTAGGATGTTCGCTTTTGTGATTTCAGATCACGCAGCGGGACAATGCGCACAGTCTCAGGAATGGGAAAGGCTGTGGGAGCGGCTTTAGCCGCGAATGGCTTGGCCGCAATCCTGGGCTATTCGCGGCTAAAGCCGCTCCCACAGGTAATCTCAATCAATTTCACTGCACCTGCAGGATGTCGCAATGTGAATGCCTAGTTCTGCACCTCGGAAACCATGTAATCCACGGCATCACGAACCTCTTCATCCGACAAATCCATGCGGCCACCTTTCTGCGGCATGAAGCCGGACGAGCCGGTAAAGCCTTCGATCGCGTGCAGGTACAGCGTGTCATTTCCCTGGGCGATGCGTGCCTGCCATGCCGCAGCATCACCAACCGTTGGCGCGCCGCCAATACCGCTGCCATGACAGGCTATGCAGGCTGCGTTATAGACCTGTGGCCCAGACATCGCGGTCGCAACCGGCTCTGAATGGGTCGCTTCAGCCACCTGTGGTGCAGCAGCGTTGGCTTCCTCACCCGGCAGGTAGACCTGGCCGACGGGACGAAGCCGCTCCGCGACTGATGCCTGGTACTCCTCGGAATCGGTGGTGTACAGACCCTGCGTCAGGTCTGACATTTTCATAGCAAGTACGAGGACGGCCACACTAAAAATGGCAAGGATGCCAATCACAATGGAATACATGTCAAAAAACTTCTGGTCGCGCTTCAAGGTGTTGCTCCGAAAAAATAAATATCAAACGGCCGGGGCCGCTCGCTGCGCATTATATATCAAGAGAATCTGTCTGCTGCACACTATTCTAGATGTAGCATGAGCCATTCGTCATCGGCGCTGAAAGTCAGGCTGCGAACTTCGTCCCGGGTCGCCACATTGACGTGGTTGATTTGCCCGGGAAAAACGTCGCTCAGGATGGTGTCGCGGACCGCGATATTGGCAGGCAGGTCGCCCGCGTATTGTTGGTAGACGAGCACAAAATCGCCATCCAGTTCCGCACCAATCAGCTCCAGCGGCAGCCGCTGGCCGATTTCGCCATCAACCACCGGCGCAACACTGAATTGCTCTTCTACATAGAGGGCCAGGCGGGCGCGGCCAGCCAGTTGATCCAGCGTCAGTTGCCTCTCGCCGGTCAAAACCACCATGCCGAGCTCCGCATCATGAATATGCAGGCGGTGAATGATTTCGATGATGCCGGTTTCGGCGTTGGTCTTGATCGTCGATAAACTACCAGGCATACGGTGCGCAAAAGCGAACGCCGTGACGAAGATCGTCACGGCGCAGGCAGAAGTGCAAAGTCTGCGAAAAATTGGCGGCTTAATTATTGCCACTGGCAGGCTCAAGCGGCACATTTGCAGAGTCGCTGTCGCCGCCCTTGGCTTCACGCAAGGTTCGCAGCATGTCAGACATCAGGTCGCGGGTTTCGTCCTCGTCCTTGTAGAGCTCAATGCGTGATTTATTGATCTGGCCCGGGTAGTGGTTATTCGAAAAATCAGCGTCCGCTGTTTCACGGCGTGGATCAACTTCGACAGATACAATCGGCTCATCGCGAATCAACATCTTGGTCACAGCCTGGCTGTTACGCCGCCAGATCTCTGCTGGAATCATCATGAACTCCACGCTGCCATCGGCATTCGTGATGTTCAGCGGCAACGGAGAAACCAGGCCGCCGATATTGCTGAAGTCCATAAAGTAGACGTAGTCATCATCTTCAGCCGCACGCAGCAGCGCTGCTAGTTCCCAGTCTTCAAGCCCATCAACGAGATCTGTGTACTGGTTTCGGTCAGCGTTGCTTACCGTGAACTCGTCGTTTTCATTGTAGAAGTCACCGAGTTCAGGAAAGCGCTCCAGCCGGGTTGTCCTACCTTCTTCGCGGTTGCGAATCTGGCCAAGTGTTTCAGGAACTTCGTCTGTATGTTCCTGACGATTCAACTCAAACTCAACCTCCGGGTTCGCAGTCGATACCTTGTATTCACGCATGTCGGTAATGGCGACATCGACGTGATCGGTAGAGTAGTACCAGCCACGCCAGAACCAGTCGAGGTCTACGCCGGAGGCGTCCTCGAGCGTACGGAACAAATCAGAGGGCGTTGGTCGTTTAAACTTCCAGCGCTGTGCGTATTCGCGAAAGGCGAAGTCGAACAGCTCGCGACCGAGGATCGTCTCACGCAGCACGACGAGTGATGCGGCCGGCTTGGTGTAGCCGTTGGGTCCGAACTGCAGTATCGAGTCTGACTGCGTCATGATCGGTACCTGGTTCTCGCTCACCATGTACTCGGCGACGTATTCGAGAATACTGTAATTATCGCGGTGGTTATGAAAATCTTCTTCCCACTCGAGCTCGGCCAGGTACTGCAGGAAAGAGTTAATGCCCTCGTCCATCCAGGTCCACTGGCGTTCATCGGAATTGACCGTCATCGGAAAGTAGATGTGGCCGATTTCATGAATGATGACGCCGACCAGGCCATGTTTCGCTCGTCGCGAATAGGTGTTGGCCGGTTTTTCGCCAGCAGCGGCATCATCTTCATCAGGTTCAAAAGGCTCGGGACGGCGGCCGTTGAATGTGATCATCGGGTATTCCATGCCACCGCTTTCCCAGGCGTTCACTGATTGCGCGGTGGGATAGGGATAGGGGAACGAGAATCGCGAATACACGTCCAGCGTGTGCACAACGGAGTGTGTTGAGTACTGTGACCAGAGCGGTTCGGCTTCGTTTGGGTAGAAGGACATCGCCAGCACTTCAGGCTGCTCTGCATCGTCCTGTTTGTGAATCATGCCGTCCCAGATGAATTTACGTGAGCTTGCCCAGGCAAAATCACGCACGTTGTCCGCTTTGAAAACCCAGGTCTTCGACTCTGTTGTGCCCTCTGCTTCATTCGCCAGGGCTTCTTCAGGCGTGACGATAAATACCGGTTTGTCGGCGTCGCGCGCCTGACTCAGGCGATTGCGTTGTTCACTGGTAAGCACGCTGGACGCATTTTGCAATTCGCCGGTGGCTGACACGATGTGATCCGCTGGTACGGTGATTTCAACTTCATAGTTACCAAATTCGAGCGTGAATTCGCCGCGACCGAGGAATTGCTTGTGTTGCCAGCCTGCATAATCAGTGTAGGCGGCCAGGCGCGGAAACCATTGCGCGAGGAAATAAATATAGGTGTCGTTTTCCGGAAAGTGGTCATAGCCACCACGACCGCCGATGATCGATTCCTCAATAATATTGAAAGACCAGTCGATGGAAAATGTCGTGCGGTCGCCACTGGCGAGCGCCTGCGGCAGGTCGATTCGCATCATGGTGTTGACGATCGTGTAAGCAAGGTCGCGGTCACGGCCATCGACCACACGTTCAATTTTGAAGCCATGCTCGACGTCGGCGAAACGCTGCTCTTTGGCAAGCGTGCCGTAACTCAACTGATCCTGGCCTTCTTCCTCTTCGGCTGTCTGCGTCAGTCGCTCAATCGAACCCTTCGCGAAACGGTTCTGGTCGAGCTGTACCCAAATATAGCGCAACGTGTCCGGCGAGTTGTTCGTGTAACGAATACTCTGTGATGCGCTGATACTGCGATTCTGTTCATCCAGCGTCACCTTGATGCTGTGATCGGCCCGTTGTTGCCAGTACTGCGTGCCGGGCGCTCCTGATGCTGTTCGATAGACATTAGGTGTTGGCAGGTCAACGTCAAGCTGGCGGAAGGCGTCGTAGTGCTCGTTCTTGGTCTGGCGTATGGCATCGGCGAAAGCGACATCAACAATCAGGAGTACCGCTGTGAGCAGCAAAATCTGTGAACGCATAGTGGGCTCTCTCAAATTGGACTTTGGTGGACGGGCCGTAATGTATCACTTCGTCATGCAGGGCAGGCAAAGCGTTACGGCTGATGCAATGGTTGATCGACTAGGACTGAAATCTGCGGCAAACAGCAATTGCATTGACCAACCCCGGGTGAGAAAGTTGCCGGTCGCTCACAGGGGAACCCGATGTCACAAACGAAACACGTAATACTGGCAGCATCGCTTGCTGCGCTGCTAATGGCAGGCTGCAGCGATGCGTCAAAACAGGCTGAAGAGCCTGCTACAGCCACGGCAGCAACCGTTGCGCCGGCTGACCTCGTATTGCGCGGCGGCAAGGTCGCGACGGTCGATCCGGCGCTTGGCAACGCAGAGGCAATAGCCGTCAATGGCTACCAGGTTACTGCTGTGGGCAGTAACGACGAGATCTCAGCGTATATCGGGCCCGAAACCGAGGTCATCGAACTGAATGGGCGTTTCGCGATGCCCGGGTTTATCGAAGGCCACGGGCACTATATGGGACTCGGCCGGGCCAAGCAGATCCTCGACCTCAATGACGTGGCCAACTGGCAAGAAGTCGTCACCATGGTTTCGAGCGCGGTGGACAAGGCGCAGCCGGGTGAGTGGATTTTCGGCCGCGGCTGGCACCAGGATAAATGGGACAGCGTGCCCGATGACGCCGTTGACGGCGTGCCGCGCAATGACACCCTGAGCGCAGTTTCGCCGGATAACCCCGTTTCCCTGGGGCACGCCAGTGGTCACGCGGCTTTCTTTAATAAAGCTGCGCTCGAAGCTGCGGGAATCACGGTTGATACCGAGGACCCGGCAGGCGGCACGATCGTGCGAGCACCTGATGGCCGGGCGACGGGTCTGATGCGGGAAACGGCACAGAGATTGTTGAACGAAGCCATTGGCGTCTATGAAGGTCGTTTAACGCCGGAACAGATGGAGCAGATTGATCGTGAGCGCGTCATGCTCGCGGCTGACGAATCGCTTGCTCATGGTGTTACATCATTCCAGGATGCCGGTTCTTCATTCGAGACAATCGATTTCCTGAAAAAGCTGGAGGAGGAGGGCAATCTTCCGATCAGGTTGTACGTCATGGTTCGCGGAGCGTCGAACGAACTGATGGCCGAAGGCTTGCCACAGTACAAAATGCTGCCCGAGGGTAATGATTTCCTGACCGTCCGTTCTATCAAACGACAGATCGACGGCGCGCTGGGCGCACATGGCGCCTGGCTGCTTGAACCTTACGTTGATATGCCAGAGACAGCCGGCCTCGTACTTGAGGAGCCGGATGACATCGAGCGCACGGCAGAGCTTGCCGTCGAGCACGGCTTTCAGTTGAATACACACGCAATCGGTGATCGTGGCGTGCGTGAGACGCTCGACATCTATGAACGCGCATGGAAAACGATGGAGGTTGATGGCAAACCGTTGCGCTGGCGTGTCGAGCACGCCCAGCACATCGATCCACTTGATGTACCAAGATTCGGCAGTCTCGGTGTAATCCCTGCCGTGCAGGCGGTTCACGGTACTTCTGATGGCCCCTGGATTCCGAGCCGACTTGGTGATGAAAGAGCAAAAATTACCTCACAACCGTGGCGTGATCTCATCAATACGGGCGCGTTAATTACCAACGGTACAGATGTACCAGTGGAACGCATCAACGCGTTGGCTTCTTATTATTCGTCCGTCAGCCGGATGATGATAAACGGAGAAAAATTCTATCCCGAGCAGGCACTGACTCGCGAAGAAGGGCTGGCCGCGTACACTCTGAACAATGCGATTGCCGCATTTGAAGAGGACATCAAAGGCACGCTGACACCCGGCAAGTATGCTGACATCGTCGTGTTATCGCAGGACCTCCTGACCGTCGACGAAGAAGCGATTCCGGATACGACTGTCGACATTACTATTGTTGGCGGAAAGGTGAAGTACACTCGCGCCACAGGCGGCAGCAAAAAATAATTTGGCAGGAGAAGAAAATGACGGACTTCGACGATATCGTTGATGAAGTAAAACAAAAGCGTGACGAGCTGAGAGTGCAAATTCACCTGGCTTCGAAAGAGGTTCAGGAAGAATGGCATGAGCTCGAAGGCAAGATGGAGCACTTCAATAACAAAGCCAGCCTCGGCGACACCGGCGAGGGTGTAGGCAAGGCGTTAGGACAGCTCGGACATGAATTGAAGCTGGGGTATGAGCGCATCCGGGATGCGATCAAGGATTAATTCCAATACACAAGGAAGGACGCAATAAACCGCAGCATTGCGCCGACGCTTCAGCCCACGGCCAGAATACTCGTCTTTATGGGACAGCGGTGGGTCGTACAGAGCATCGTGTAGTGAGTTTGACACCCACGTTGTTGTGAACAAAAAGCCCCGTGAGGGGCTTTTTGCTTTTAGACATTAGCGTTGTGACTTACAACACGGATTCCGGACATGAGCTATCCGGGCAAGGTGCAAAAATAGCAAATGCTGTGCTTACCGCAGGTCCGGCCATTGGAAAGTTGGTCGTCGTCAGATCGCCGATCCACGAGTCCATACCTGGCGTTATGTGTGGATGTTGGTCAACAACCAGAGCTACCTGTGCAGTGTATCCATTGTTGCGGCGCAGGCCGCCACCCTCTCCGACAAGGATGAACAGATCATTTGGCAGGTTACCGGCAACAACGCTGAAATCGATGTTGACGACACCACCACTGCTGCCATCGGATGCACTGATAGCGCCGCTGGCGTTGAACACTGAACCGCCAACATCCGGGTTAGCCAGGTCCGGATCATCGCAGGGACCCTCGCAGGCAGCCGGGTTGTTGAATACGACGAACCAAAGCGTGTAAGGATCGCCAGCAGTCGGTACCTTAGTCATAACGCGCCCGGTGATGCTGTTCTTCGAACGAATCATCCAGGCTGCACCTTTGCGCGTGCCTGGGCCGGACGCGCCGTCAAAAACGTTAGCGGTCTGATAGCGGCGCGGCAGATAAGTCGCCCGTTTTTGCAGTTTTTCGGCAAGGCGTGCCTGCGCACGCGCGTAACCGTTCGAGTGATCGGCTGACGCTGGTAAGGTCAATAGTGCAAAGCTGAATATGACGGTGGTCATGAGTAGTTTCTTCATGGTTTGCTTCCTCTGATTGTTGTCTGTTGTGGCAGTGCTGCGTCCCTGTCGGAATACGGCATTGCC
The DNA here is from genome assembly GCA_964403695.1 of uncultured Woeseiaceae bacterium. Classification (GTDB taxonomy): domain Bacteria; phylum Pseudomonadota; class Gammaproteobacteria; order Steroidobacterales; family Woeseiaceae; genus SZUA-117. The sequence continues at coordinate 69,591 of CAYOHF010000001.1, forward strand.
ACAGTTCAGGCTATTGGAAGGCTGCGTGGAAGTAGTGAAACAACCATGAAAAAAGAACTAAAAATATCTGGAATCAATAACTTGCGAAGCTGGACAATCCGGCAGGCGGTTGTATAGGAGCTGCATCCCGATTCCAGCACCTGAGCTGCAGGCAGCGCATGCCAAAAGCCCGGCAATACTCAATACTGCCTTACAGCATCCGGTGCCAGAATTTCGGAGCGCTCGGCGATATCTTTCAGGAAACGCAGTATTTGTGTCGATGTATATAGTCGTGCGGGCTCAAGTTCGCCATCGTTAGTTGTACCGATGAGTGCGCCCGAGGGATCGTAAAATATTGCCACCGGAATGCCGCGGCCAAGGGTCACTCCCAGGTCCACAGCAACGTCGATATTTCGATCGAATTCTCCGACATTGACATTGACGAATGTGAACCGGTCACTGCTGTACTCGATAACATTGTCGCTGCCGAGCGTGGCATACAGGGTGCGGCAATCGACGCACCAGTTGGCGCCAAATGTAATCATGAGAAACCGGTTGCTCTCAACGGCGGCCGCACGAGCTCTCGCTACCTCGGCCCGCGCATCAATGCCATCTTTGTACGGAAAGACGAGAATGTTCCTGTTTGTGTCAGCAGATTCACGAACGCCGAACAGGTCGTCGGACAAAAGCCGATTATCCTCCCTGAGCGCCTCAATCAGTTCGAGCTGATCGGCAAGCGCTTGCTGGTCAATAAACGTTGCTCCGCTGATTAGCAGGATGGCGTGGTGCAATAGCGCTCCACCGAGCAGTCCGGCTAACAGAATGGATACTGAATTTCGGCCCGAATTGATCACATTAGCCCCATGACAGGCCGGTCCGGGCAGTGTCTGCGTCCACTGGGTTGCTTGTTTTGCATGGTTGCAAAGCAAATCATGATTCCCGGTCAATCGGTAGTGAATTCAGCAATTTTCACCGAAATTTCATTGCTGCATTCAGATGCGGTGTGCTAAAAATGGTTCCTCAAAACAAAAGTACTGACGCGAGGATCAGGATGAAATTCTACCTATCAGTCTTATTGACAATTGTTGCTCTGGGCGGGTCCGCCTATACATTCGCCTGTGGCGACAGTCTGTACCGGGTTGGCAAAGGCGTGTCCTACAGAACCTATTCGGCGCCATTGCCAGGGAACTTGCTGGTCTACGGCACGACAGAGGGTGCCAGGCAACTCGCCGAGGAACTCGCCCGATCCGGTCACGGCGTACAGGTTGTTGGCAGCGCTCAGGAACTAAATTCAGAGCTGGAAAAGGGTGGCTACGATGTCGTCATCGCACCGTTTAGCGAACGAGGTGCGATCGAGCAGCGGGCGAATTCCTCGGACGCATCATTTCTGCCGATCGCGATGAGCAGCGAAGAAGAGCGCCTGGCACGGCAATCCTACGAGAGAGTGATGGTGCCCGAGAAGCATGAGCTCAAGCACTATCTGAAAGAGATACACCGGGTTTTGAGAAGCAACGGCTAATGTTACTTTCAGACGAGGAACCGACGCATCCATGTATCCCGGCCAGAATGACCTTCGCCGTATATCTGTCAACACTCTTCCTGATCGTTTTGGTCGTGCCATTTGCAGCGCACGCGGAGAAAGGAGATTTCAGTCTCGGCGTTGAGTATCAGTACGTTCGCACCGGGAAATTTGACAGCAGCGTCGGCGAACTCGAAATCGGCAATACCGACTCGCATGTGATGATGATCTCTGGGGACTATGCGCTTAGCGACCGTTGGTCCATCAGCGCGAGCCTGCCTTACATCAAAAAACGTCACACGGGCGCTTTGCCGCACAATCCAGCGGTTGATCTTACGGAATACCCCGAAGCGGATCAGTCCCTGATAGATGACGGCAACTATCACAGTGACTGGCAGGATATCTACGTTGCTGTTTCCTACCGCGCGCGGGAAGGTCGCTTGTCCCTTTATCCTTTCATAGCCCTCGGCGTGCCAACGAATGACTATCCGTTCTATGCGCACGCCGCAGTAGGGCGCAATATCCAGCATGTACCGGTTGGAGTTGCGTTCAATTTTACGCCGTATTTTTCGGATTTCTCTTTGAGTGGTGATATCGCCTACGTTTTCACCGAAAAATCATTGGGCGTCGACATCAGTCACTGGCTCATCAATCTGGACGCCAGCTACTATGTAACGCCAGGTTTTGCTCCAAAAGTGTTTTTATCGATCAAACACGGAACAAAAGGCCTGGATTTTCCGAACGATTTTGACGTAACAGCGCTTAACGACGAAGCCTGGTACTTTCACGATCGAACCATCAAGCACAACTTCGTGAACGGTGGTTTGGGCTTTGACTGGATCCTGAACGAGAAGTATTTGCTGTCCGGCAGCGTACTGACGATGCTGGTTCCTGATCAGGTGAACATCGTTGACTACGGGTTTTCTTTCGGTTTCAAACGATTTTTCTAGGGCGAGCAGGCCGGCCCACTCGTGAAATATTCGGGCTAAAGCTTAACGCCAAATTCCACCAGGGTCTCGGGCAGTTGTGCGCGCAGCAGCGCTCGTCGCTCATCAACCCTTTGTAGCATCGCCTGGTATTGAGGCTCGTTGACGAATCGCTGCAGGCAGCGTGGGTCGCGAATGATACCGTCCCACGGTAAACGCGCACTTTCAGCAATAATGTCGAAACGTTTTTTCACTTCGTCGTCCTGGCCAAGCACAGCGTATGTACAGCCTTGGTATAAATTGCTCCACCAGGTGTCATTATTCACCCGTGGTCGTACATTCGCCATCCAGTGCGCGAGATCGTGCGCAGTCTCGGATTCACCGAGACCCTCGAGCGCATCAAACAGGTAGACATACGCCTCAATATCGGCCGACTGCTTGGTATTGGGCACAATGGAGTCCGGCAGACCGGCGGACCTGAGCATCCAGACAGCTTTCTCAAATTGACCCGTAGCGTTGTAACTGAAGGCCAGCAGGTAACGCAGCGTAATGTCTTCTGGTTCATCAATCATTCGCAGCTCACCTTCGTCAATGAGCTGATCGTAGTGGCGCATCTTGAATAACAGGCCAATACCATGCTCCGGTTCGAGTTGAATGGCTGTATCGAAGTCACCAATCTCGGCATAAAGCTCGGCCAGCATGCCGACGTTGGCTGGATTGTTCGGTTCCATGTCTCGCGCGCGCATTGCCCAGGCAATGCTCTGATCGAGACGTCCCGATAACTCAAGTAATCGGGCAATGAGTCGGGCCGCCGTGGCGCCTTCAAATACATCCTCGATACGACGGGCGATTTGCAATGTTTCGGCAACTCGTCCGTCATAGCCATAGAAAATGCCCAGCGCACCAAACCTGGCTAAGGAAAGCGGATCAAGTTCGAGCGCTCGTTGGTACAGTGCAGCCGGCGTGACGTTATCACCCTGCATCCAAAGCCAGTGGGCGTAGTCAGCGAGCGCATCCGCATTATTTGGATTCAAATCAACGGCATTTTTATAAGCGTTTGCTGCGCCAGGCAAACTGCGTTGCATGTAATACTCACCCAGGGTGTTTTGCACCTGGGATAAGTCAGGATCGATCGAGAGCGCCCGAAAAATGGGCGCCTCCGCACCAGGGATGTCGCCCGCATATAAAAGTGCGCTGGCGAGCTTACTGAACGCAAGGGCCGAGTCAGGATCGACTTCGGTAGCTTTTCTGTAAAGCTGGATGGCCTCTGCCAGGAGCTCGAAATCGACTTCCGGACGATCCCGAACCTGTTGCTCGAAATAACGCGCCTGAAACATTAATTCACTAGCTGATGAGCTTCTCGTCGACGGGGTTGCGATAATCTCAACCGAATCCGGAAACATACGTTGAACAATTTCTTCAGCGATCGTCTGTTGCACCGCAAGTAACTCTTTTGAGCTGCGGTCATAAGTTGCGCTCCAGAGCGCCAGTCCGGAACTGCCCTCGATCAGCTGCACCGATATGCGCAGCTCATTGCCGCGCCGCCGCATGCTGCCCTCGACGAGCACCGCAACACCGAGGCTGCTGGACATGGATTTCGCATCCGAGGCGCGTTCCCTGACGGAATTGGAAGAAGATCGCGCTGCAATACGTAACCCGGAAACTCTGCCCAACTGGTCGCGCAACTCATCGCTGAGTCCTTCGCTCAGATAGTTGTCATCGGCATCCCGGCTCATGTTCTCAAACGGCAAAACGGCAATACTGTTTGGAATATTCCGGGATGAAAAGTCAGCGCCGCCGTGCCCCTGCGTGGCCGGCCTGATCAGCCAGAACAAACCGGCAGTGCAGACAATGAGAAGAGACATCGCAGCGAAGATGCTGGCCTTGCCGCGGCGACTGGTAAGCGTCGTTCTTTGTATTCCTTCCGGCGTGATATCGAATGTCCAGGCCAGGAACATCGCGATCGGGAAACCCACAACAAAAGCGATAACGGCCAGTGCCGATACCCAGTTGGGCAGGAAGAGTTGTTCCACGACCGTAACAATGATTTCGGTAGCGCCCCATGCGATGGCGCCATAAATTGCCGCGACTTTGATTACATGACGCTTTTGCAATTCCTCGATAAACGAAAAATCAGACATGGCCTAAAAATTCCTCACAGCACGACTGCATAGGCGCTCAGCGTTACAGACAATCGTTCCCGTAAATTCCGTCGCCGTGAATCGACCTGATCAAGTACTGCGAGGTACCGGGCTTCATTCTGGAATCTGGCGAAACAGCGCGAGTCTTTTAAGGTTGTGTCCCACGGCAACCTGGGGCTGGAAGTGACCCGTTCAATACTCTGTAAGGCGAGTTCATCGCGACCCTGTACAGCAAGTGCACAGGCCCGATAAACATGAATCCACCAGTTGTCGCTCTTGGTGTGTCGCGCCGATTCAAACCACCTGGCCAATTCACTGGCCTGGTTCGATGCGCCACTTGCATCGAGCGCATCAACATAGGTAACGAATGCTTCAAGGTCCACGGGATGCTTGGCTTCGGCTCTTGCCGCATTGGGCTGACCGATTCGTCGCAGTATCCGGATCGCGCCTTCCGAATTTCCGGTTGCGGTATAGGCGAATGCGAGTAGATGGTGCAGGTAGATATCGTTAGGTTCATCGATTGTTCGTAATTCGGCAATTTCAATCATCTCGTCATAGCGCCGCATCTTGTACAGCAGTCCTATACTTTGCTCGGGTGCAAGTTGCACCGCCGTATCAAAATCGCCAATTTCAGCATAGAGCTCTGCAAGCGCGGCGACGTGCTCGCCGTTGTCTGGTTGCCGATCCCGAGCTTTTATGGTCCAGGCGATACTCCGGTCGATTTCCCCTATGAGCTCATACAAGCGCGCGATAACCCGGTACGCGGCTGCGCTGTCGAATTGCCGCTTGATACGCTCCACGATCGCCTTTGTATCGCCCACTCTTGCTTCATTGGCATAAAACTCGCCCAGTGCAGCGTGTCTGGACAGCGACAGCGGGTCCAGTTCCATCGCACGTCGGAACATTTCCTCCGGTCTGTCGTCGTTGGCTTGCATCCAATACCAGTACCCGTAAGCAGAAAGCGCGTCGGCATTGTTTGGATTGAGGTCTATAGCTCTGTTCCACGCTGCACCGGCCCCGGGGAGTCTGGCTACCCAGTAATAGTCGCCAAGTGTTTTTTGTACGTCCGATATATTCGGATCGAGTTCGACCGACTTGAGAATTGGCTCCTCTGCGGCTGATAACTGGCCTCCATACAATAACGCTCCGCCAAGGCGACTGTACGCCAGTGCTGAATTGGGGTCTGCCTGAATGGCGTCGCGATAAAGGCTGATCGCCCGGTCCAGCAGTTTCTGGTTAACCTCCGGACGTTCGCGGACGTCACGTTCCAGAAATCTTGCGAGAAACATCAGCTCATTTGCCGAAAAACTTTGAATCGCTGGCGGGTAAGGGCTCGCCTCGGCAGCGGGCGCAATCTTCAACAGGACTGCCTGAGCGATTTCGTTTTGCACGATGAACAGATTGTCCGCATGCTGTTCATATCGTTCTGACCAGATATTGGCGCTATTCGCCGTGTCGACCAGTTGCGCCGTAACAATCAACTGATCCCCGGTTCGGCGCACACTTCCCTCGAGAACATAAGTGACGTTTAAGGTGTCACGAATGGTCTGGATGTCAGGCACCTTGTCAGCGAACGAAAATGAAGACGTTCTCGCAATGACCCGCAATTCTGAAGATCGTGCCAGCAAATTGAGAACGTCATCCGAAATTCCGTCACCCAGGTATTGTTGATTTTGCGACTCGCTGGTGTCGGCAAAGGGGAGTACGGCAACCGAATTTTTGAGGATCGACGGAACTGGCCCCGCACGATTGAGGTTGATCAACCAGGCAAACGAGACCGCAATGACCATTGTTGTCGCGGCGATGGCGACGACCATACCTCTTGTGAATTGCCCTGGACCACGACGCGACTGTTTCTCCGGCGCCATGGACTCTTCGACCGTGCAAGGCGACTCAAAAATATATCCTCGCCTAGGGACCGTTCGAATGATTGATTTGTCCGTGTCGCTCAGCGCTTTTCTGATATCAAGAAGGCAATGGGTCAGCGAGTCGTCCGTGACGATCTTGCTGCCCCAGATTTCTCCTTGCAGATGAATCTTCGTGACCAGGCTGCCTTGCTGCTCCAGCAGGATTCTCAATACATCAAATGATTGTGGCCTTAACCTGATTTCCTCGCCATGCTTCAGGAGTGCGCCACGGCCGGTATCCAGCGAATAGTCACCGAACGAATAGACGAGCTGTTTTTGTTGCAGCGTGGTTGGCATGTGTATCCATACACGGTTTTGCAAGGCGTAACTTATTGATTACAGGTTTTTATAGCACTTTTTCACCATTGTTTTGGCACTTCTTTTCCGTTACGGATTTCTCTACCGCGCAAGCTCCCGGTCTTCAGCATTTCGGCCTGCTTATGCTGGGGTTCTTGCCGATACGGATATCGACAACCGGGACGCCGCTGCCTCTGCTTCGAGTGGAACAGGCGTAATCAGCGCGACTCAAGCACTATGTTAAACGGTGTCTCTGCGACCCGTCGCGTCTCGTCGAATCCGGCCTCCCGCATAACTTCTGCCATACGTTTCTCACCGGCCTGTGCGCCCAGAGCGAGTCCGACCACTTGTCCTGCAAATTGTTCAACCTTGCTCATGGCAATATTTATTGTCTGACTCCTTGTATATGGTTTTCGATAAATCGTAAATATCAACACTGGCTCGAAATGCGTGAGTGCAAAACGTCATGCCGCAGCCAGGAACTCTTTCCATACCCGGGCTATTACTTCACTTATTGCCGGGATGTCAGTGATGTCATCAACGCTCATGCCGGCATAAGCCGCCATCGCTTCGATGTCGCCGGTGTAGCTGGAACCGGGGGAGTTGATGCTGTAACGCTCTACCCCGGTATCCGTTCCGTATACAGCGACCGTGTCTGATTCGCCCGGTCGCTTGCCAATGGCGGGACAGCCGGCGGACTCCCACATATCGAACGTGCTGTTTCTCAGGATTCGGTGTGTCGCACCATTCCAACCCTTATTCATACAAGTGGTGAAAACCGTATCTGCAGATCGCGCGTTTACCAATGCGCTTTTGTAGTCAGCGTGTGCCGCACATTCCTTTGTGGCGACGAAACGAGATCCCATGACGACACCAGCTGCTCCCAATTGCATGTACGTTCGCATCTTGTCGCCCGTTGCGATCCCACCAGATGCAACGACTGGCACATCATTGGCGACACTCAAAACATTTTCCAATGCTCGTGCCAGCGGCCTTGACGCGTGCACATGACCGCCCGCCTCGGTGCCCTGGCAAACCAGGTAGTCGGCCCCCAGGGACAGTGCCAGCCTGGCGCTGGCCTTGCTGGTTACCTGTATACCCATGACCGCGTTTGCCGATCGAATCGCCTCGATCATTTGCCGGTCCGGCATGCCCCAGGAAAACTGGATAATTCGCGCTCCACTCTCGAGAGCAACGGCCAATGCTGCGGGATAGAAATTGAGCACGAAGTTGGCGAAAAATGACTTTTCTGTTTTCGCCTTGATTGCTGCAATTTGCCGGGCAGCAACGTCTGGCGAAGACCAACTAAGTGGTATCGCGCCCAGTGCACCACTATTCGCAACGGCAGCGGTCATCGCACTGCTTACTACACCACCGGTTGGCGCCTGGATGATCGGATACCTGATCTTTAACAACGACAGCAAACTTGCTGTCGTTGCTGACGGGTAACTGATTTGGGCTTTGGTCTCATCAACATCGAGATTGCTGGCTGCGATTGATGGCGAGGCCAGGCTGACGAGTGCTGCTTTGGTGACGAAGTCACGCCTTGAATACGTTGTTATCACAGGGCTGTCCTCTGGAATTGTGCCGTTGACGAGTTGCTAGTCCGATCTACTTTTTCGCGAGGCCTCAAGTCTTGACGCTTCTGTGCTGCTCCAGACAGCTGCCGCGAACTGTTCGTCCAGACGAAGCTGCAATGCCGAATCAACGTAGTTGCTGAATGTTTTAAGAGTGATACCCATCACCACTTCCATTATCTGTTCGCGCGAAAATCCGGCCTGGATGATTACGGCAACTTGCTCTGGTGTCGCGTGACCCCGGGCTTGAATCATTTGTCGGACAAACGTCTCTAAAGCGGCCAGCCGCGCATCTGCAACAGTGCCTGCGGATCGAATTGCGTTTATCGCTTGCTCTTGCATACCAATCGAGCGGCCGAACAAGGTGTGCCCGGCGACGCAATAACGGCCGCTATTTTCGACACTGGCTGCCAGCAAAATCGTTTGCCGTTCGATCGGTGTCAGGCTGGTGTTCGTGAATGCAGCGTCGAGGCCGACGAATGCTTCAACAACGCCCGGTTGCTCTGCGAGCGTGGCGAACAATGCAGGTACGAAGCCTATTCTTTCGGCGATGCTATCGAGCACCGGCTGTGAGGAGGGTTGGGGAATTGCGCTGATATTCGTGGCTGAAGTTGGCATTACTGTCTCCAAATGTCGGGTTGAGGATTGCCAGACTATGGAGTTCAGTGATATAAATCTAATCGTATAATTCTATTTCTATTATAAATATGGCCGATATCAGAAACCTGGACCTGAACCTGCTGCGTGCCCTTAGCGTGTTGCTGGAAGAGCGCAATGTCTCGCGCACAGCTGAACGGTTGCATGTCACCCAGCCTACAGTCAGTGGCATGCTGTCCCGATTGCGGAATATATTTGGCGATCCACTGTTCGTGCGTACTCAGCGCGGCCTGTTACCAACGCCTCGTGCCGAGGCATTGGCGCCAGCATTACGACAATTGATCACCGATGCGATAGCGCTGGTTGACCCGGACGAGTTTGTTCCGCAGACCAGCACTGCAACACTATCGGTGTCAGTCAATGACTATATGCAGTCTGTGATGATTGTGCCGCTGGTCGCAGAGCTTCGACATTCGGCACCAAACATAAAGCTGGCGGTGCGCAACCTTGAGGTCGCAGCGCTCACATCAAAGCTGGCAAGTGGCGACATCGACGTGGCTATTACGATTCCCGAGTTTGTCGATCCGTCTCTGCGTACTCAATTTCTGTACCGCGAAGAGTATGTCGCCGTTGTGCGAGAAGAGCACCCGATCCGCGCGCGGCGCGTGTCACTGAAACGGTTCCTCGACTATGACCATGTCCTGGTCTCGCCCTCCGATGGATCCTTCGAAGGCCCAACCGATAACGTGCTCAGAGAACTTGGTAGCAGCCGGCGAGTTGCTCTTTCCGTGCCGAGTTTTTTTATCCTTACCGAGGTGTTGCAGGAAGATGATCTGATTGCGTTCATGCCGCGACGCTTGTTCGCAAGGCGGTCGAAAAACCTGAGGATGATCGGAGCGCCTTTCGATGTACCTGGGTTCGATGTCATTGCTGCATGGCATCCACGTACTGATTCTGAGTCAGCGCATGTCTGGATGCGCGGACAACTCGCAAAATTGGGCGAGTCGGTCACATAACAAACTGAATAACCACGTACAGGATCGCCAGCGTAACCGCAAAAGCAACAGCGGCCAGGATGATGTTCCTGGTGTTGCCCGGTGGTTTAACTGCTTTGCTGACTCTCGTGGCGCTACCCAATTGATCCGGCGTCCTGAAGACACACTCAACAGGACCAAAACGAATTCGATCACCATTGTCGAGGTAGCTCATGTTGCTGCGTTTGCCATTGACGAAAGTGCCGTTCGCTGACATTTGATCCGTTAATTTCCAGCGCGCTCCATCCTGGGTTAGCTTGGCGTGGACGCCTGAAACGCCTTGTTCTTCGAGCACGATATCGCGATCTGCGTCGCAGCCGATCGTCCACTCACCTTGCGTGCCTGCCGATTTCAGATTAATCCGGGCACCTGACATGGCGCCGGTTGAGACGATCAGGACAGGAACATTTACGTCGTCGGCCATTTCACTGACGCCCTGTTCTCCATCCTGCATCATCTGTTTCAGAGCTGCCGAATCGATAAACTCGGTTTTTGGCCCACCAGCCGATTTCTGATTCGGATCAATCCATGCCGGCCTTTCCCGGATGCCACTGCCATCGACGTCGATGTCCTCAAGTTTTCGCATCACCGTTTGCTGCGAATCGTTGCTGACGGTTTGGTCGTAAGGAATCTTGTATTCGAATTCTTCAAGGTCAAAGCGAATCTTGTCGCCTGAGCGGAGCACGACCGAACTCTCGATCCGCTGGTCATTGACGAACGTGCCGTTCGACGAACCCAGGTCTTCGAGTTTAAGCTCATTGCCGCTGATACTGAACTTGGCATGTTGCCGCGACGGATGTCCTTCAGTCAGCACCAGGCCCGATTCCGCCAGGCGCCCGGCGATAAGGCCGTCGGTCAACACGGTTTCTTCGCCATTACTTGCTTTTTTAAGAATTAATTGTACGTCCGACATACTCGTTCCATATAGCCAGGCTATTTAACTGCCCACAGTATCAGGGCGAAAATAATTGCCAGTAGCGGCCCCACCACGAATGGCCACCAACGTGCGTTCATGACCCGCCACAAATGGCCGAGTCCTTTTGCATCTTTGAATTCAATAATTATGACACTAGTGTTGTCGCGACCGCCATTAGTGATGGCCGCATCGACGAGTTCATCGACGGCCGACTGCACATGTTCACAGGATGCCAGTATTTCCGCGATTTCTGAATCTTCAAGTTCACCGTTCAGGCCATCGCTGCAGAGCAATATCCAGTCACCATAACGCAGTGGAACCTCTGTAATTGACGGCATCGGCTCACCGAGCCCCAGTGTTTGCGTGACCAGGTTGCCGCGCGGGTCCGCACGAATCTGTTCCTCGGTCAGGATATTTTGCGCGCGCAATAATTCATGGAAGGAATGATCGCGGGAAATTTGTGACAGGTCCTTTTTGCGCCACAAGTAGGCACGACTATCGCCGACCCAGGATATCTCCGCCAGGTTATCCGCCAGTTTTGCGACAACAATGGTTGTGCCCATGCCTGACAGCGACTGGTCCTTGTCGGCGGCAGCGATAATTGCCTCATGGGCGCCAACAATTTGTTCTTCCGTGGATTTATCCGGTGCAGGTTCGAGCAGGCTTTTGCTGGCGGTCTCGCTGGCGGTCTTGCCATTGACGTGACCGCCCATTCCATCAGCGACAAACCAGAGTTTGCGCTCCTCATCCCAGCCGATCGAGTCCTCATTCTCGCCACCGCGGCTGCCGACGTCAGTTTTGGCTGCAAAATTAAGCATCGCTCAGAACTGTCCCTGCACGTCTTGTGCGGTTCGGCTGAAAGACGAAGGATTGAATGTCGAATCGTTTTCGACCTCTTTATATATTCGGTCGAGTGCAGCAGTTTTTTGTTGCCTGTCGCCCAGCGTGTAACTCAGGCTTTCAAGCCCAAGGTACAACTGTTCCGCTGCATTGAAGTCGTTCATATTTCCACCTGCTGCAGATTGTATGAGTGCACGTCGAACCGCAACAATAGTGTTCTTGTCGAACGGTCGAGTCGACCACTCACTCTTGCGGGTTTCAAGCCAGGTAATGAGTGCCCGGCTTGTTTGCCGGACACTCGCAATATTTTCCTGGCCTGAACGAACAAACGCAGCAGTGGCAGCGGTCATCTCTGTCTGTGCAGAGGTCGATTCAATAGTGCCGACGACGGTTTGCAGAATGATCAGGTGCTGATCCTGCAGCCGCGGTGAACCTGGCAATACACCAGGACCAGCTCGAGCCGGCGTCCAGCGTTTGTCATCCATTTCATGGTGACATCCGTGGCAGTCATATAGTGCGAGTTCCGGGTACAAGCCTTCATTGGGAACAAGCCTTTGCCCGACAAGATCGAGATAACGGCGAGCGGCTTCAACCTGGCCGGTGAGCCACAAATTGAACCCCGGTATCTCTCCTTTGCGTTGACGATAGTCTTCGTCAACGTCGTAGTGAGCCGGCTGGTTGGTTGTGAACGCCTCCAGTTCAAAACTGAGTCGCGGGTGACCGGCACCCATGATGTCGTGACTGGCAAACTTTTCGGCCGTTCCCATGTGGCATGACAAACACAGCTCTGCCCGGTCGCCCGGTTTTTCGGTCGGATACATTCCTCGCGCAAGGTTGTCGGCGTGCGTTGCTCCTTCCGCTGCGTGACTCTTGATCCATTCTTCGGCACCACCGTGACAGGCCTCGCAGCCAACGCCATCACTAAGCTGAAACTTGGGGCCACGTTTTTCCCTTGCGACGTTGTCCGTATGGCAATCGAGACAAACTTTTGCGGTAGTGGCGCTGCCGAGGCCAAGATAGTCCGCAATCCGTTTCGATTCGTCACTTGTCAGGGTGCGATACGCCTGCGAGTGTTTGTCGGCACTGGTCCAGATGCGATATTCGTTCAACCAGACATTGATGTCTTTTTGCCGATCCAGTTTTCCGTGACAAACACTACTTGCACAACTAGCGGGGCCTAAGTGTATGTTTTGGTTAATTAATGTTTCATCTGCGAATACATTTTCAGCACTTACAGACAGTGCTGCAATCAAGCACAGCAGTCGGCAAGTGGCCGTTTTGTAAGTCGCAGCATTCATTTCATTTACTCACCAGCATCGGTCGTCGCGACATCTTCTGGCGCAGTTTCTTTTGCCGCGTCGTCAACAAACCATGGTTTCCCTGACTCGTCGAGATACAGGCGGCGCATTTCTTCGAGATTCAATGGTCGCGAACCACGTCTGCCGAACACGGCAACCTGGCCACCAGTTTCGTCAACGCCGCGATCACGTTCAAGGCCGCGCGACAAACTCAATGCCGTCTTCGACGTCTCGTAACTCGCAATGAGGTCAGGCACAGGCTCCGGACTAAAGCCATAGAACTTCGGCTGCAGATCCGGTGACGTAAGCTGCACTATCTTAATGCCATTTGCGCCATCGGCAACGTAAGCGAATAACGATGCGTTGGTTGTTGCAACAACCACATCGCGTGCATCGTTCAATGCACCGTTTGCATCGAACCGGGTGAGCTCAACCAACGCTTCTGGTCGTTCTGCATCCACGATAACCAAGCCGTCCGCTCCCGCAGCAATATAGGCATAAGTTCTGGCGACGAATACCTTGTGCGCATTTGAGAGCGCGATCGTGTTGTTTTCGATCAGCCTCGCGGAGCCAGGATCGGTGACGTCAATGACGCTAAGCCCTGCACCTGAAGTCACAAACAAATAGCGAAACTGCAATACGCTGGCTCTTGCGTCGTCCAACGCCACCGTCGCGATCAGTTCCGGGTGTAGTGGATCGTCGACACTAATAATTTTTACGCCGCTATCGGTTGTGATGTAAAGGTAGTAACCACCAACCGTAATGTGCCGTGCACCATTTAGTACGCCATCGGGGTTCCAGCTTAGCGCGCGCTCCAGGTCATTATTGCGTGGCTCACCATCGACCAGTGTGTTGACATTGACCAGGATCAGCCCTTCTTCTGCGTCGATGATAAACGCGTAGTCGTAAAGCGGGTGTATTACCTGCTCGAGGTTATCTATCCGCATGAGGTCGCCCTCATTGCGCGCCGGATTGATGTTCTGGTTGGTTGGCAGCGCAACACAGGTCGCGTTCTTCGTCTTGATATGGGTGTCCTGTCCTACCGCACTAAATGGTGATGAGATGATGCGTTGGGATATGCCTTTATTGGCGATGCCCGCAACGTCATAGACATTGAACCCTTTCTTGCCTTCCGCCACGTACAGATACTCGCCACGTAATTGCAGGCACTGCGCCGTGCCTGCGCCGTGCTGATAGGCTTCTTCGAGCTCAGCACCATTATCTAAGTGCTTCTGATAGAAATCCGGATACGCGTAGCGATGCAGGTAGCTGCCAATGACCGCCTGCGGCTCTTCCCACTCGGTCACTGTTACCGCGGAAATTTCTCCCTGCCCGCCGACATAAGCATTGAAACCGATGAAATTGACGAAGTTGGTTCCCTGCGCCAGCAGTTGCGCCATGATGGCATTGTTATCGTTTTCACCCGAGAGATGGCAATCGACACAGGTCTTGGTCTCCGTCTTGCGTGCCGTATGCGGAAAATGCGGATTAAATGCCTGCGAACTGAAGCCGCTCGCTGAAATCGGTGGCTGCTGCACGTAAATTCTTTCGCGATTTGAATTGGTTGAAGACAACACGAGTGCCGAGCTCGAGCGCACTGGCGCTATCTTGCCGCTTTTCGCTTCGCCGCGGCGACCGATGAGGAACATCTGGTCACGTGCAACCTGTGGATTGTAGGTGGCATAGTTTCTGGATTCGCCACCTTCATAGTGATGGCGGTCTGTCTTCCAGTTCGCCTCAATTGGTAAGTGACAACCACCACAACTCGTGGTCCATGACGTATGGCAGGTGTAACACTCGATTTCGTCATTGGAGTGCGCGAGATTATCGGTCGACACATTGGTGCCCCATAGTTGGGTACCGGTGTCCTTGCTCATGAGTTTCGCCCGGGCCGCTTTTTCGTTGTAATTCTCATGTCCCGGCGTAACCGAGTCTTTCACCAGGCTGAGTTGCCATTCCAGTTCCGGGTCGAGCATCGAGCGCTGATACAAAACGTCATTTTGCCATTCGAAGCGGCGTCTGCCGTCGGGCGTACGCAACGCTTCCAGATCAGCACCGCCGGATAGTGCAGCTGGCCCCGACGTATAAAGGTTTGGATACGACTGCGCGGTACCGTGACAATCTTTGCAATCGACCTCGACCGCGAGCGCTACTTCGCCGTAGATATGCCCGTTGCCGTGGTTGTCCTGCGAGAAATGACAGTCCACGCAGTGCATGCCGACATCCACATGGATCGACGACATGTGTACTGCCTTGGCGAATTTTTCCGGGTCCTCATCGCTGACGACTGCACCCTCATCGTCAAGCAGATTTCCTTTCCTGTCGCGCTTGAAAACCGCACGGAAATTCCAGCCATGGCCATGGTAGTCGGCGAACTGCGTGTCGTTGAGCTCGGAATTCATCTCCGAAACCCGTTTCAGAAATTCGACATCTGCCCAGTTGCCACGCACAGCAGCACCTTCCGGATTGCGGTCGAGGATTTCACGCTGTTCCGCAATCGTAGGGTACTGTTGTTCCTCCGGCCACATGGCCGGCGCATCCGATTCGTAATCCCACATCGTGTAGCCGAGGTAGCTGTTCATGAACATGTTCGGCTGATGCATGTGACAAACCATGCACTGGCTGGTCGGTACCGCGCGGGTAAATGTATGTTTCAACGGATGGCCCGACTCGTCCTTGTTGATGGTCGGATCTACAGTCTGGGTTTTGCCTTCATGACCGAACTGCGCATATACGCCGGAGTGGCGCGGATCGCGGTCGTTTGCGTAAACGCTGTGACACGATGAGCAACCGGACTGACGATAGTCGCCCGGCTGGTCGTTGGTGCCCATAAACCAGGTGAACGGATCGTTAAGCCGTGTCTTGGTAATGTTAATCAGAGGCACTGATATGCGTCCCCCCGTTCCCGGTCCACGATTGGATTGGCGAAAGTCCGGCCGGCCCGGTTCTTCGATGCGCTGCAACTGGCCGAGGGCATTTGGCAGGCCGGTTTCCGGGAACAGGTTGCTTATGTTGCGGCCACCACGTTCAAAGACCCTGAAAATGTCGCCAGGTTTGACGGATTCCCACACCGGCAATGGGTATAAGGCCGGAATAATGCCGGCATCCAGCAGCGCTTGCTTGTGTGCGTCTGCCACGGTTGGTCCATGCAGGATGACCGGGTTACCATCCTCATCGTACGACTCGCCGAGGATGTAATTCTTGAAAGGCAGAATGCCGTTGTTATAGGCGGCACCGCCCCACAACATTGCGCCCGTCGCATGCATGCTGCGTATCGAAGCTTCAATTGTCGATTGATGACATGCGCCGCAAGCGTCATTCGCAACGCGGTAGTCCGATGGATTCATGAAGCGAACAAACTCACGGCTTTCGCGATTCAGCAACGTATAAGTTCGCTCCGGGTTGGCACTGTGTGGCAGATGCCATGATTCCGGGTACAACGGCAACACGTGTGCTTGTTCGACTGCCGCCGCGTAATCCGGGCTGCCATGCGTAGTGCCGACGCTAATGGATACTGCGGCATTACCGCCATGGCAATCCGTGCAACCGAGTTGTACAGCAGGGCTAACATGCATGGACTTGCTGTCGGTCTCCGTGTGACAGGACAAACAACCCCCACTTTTCGCATCTGCGTCGGCTACGGTCTGGTTGGCTGGCGCCGGGGGCGTCTCTGCATAATCGCGCTTGACCGGTTTTTCACCTTCTGCGGCCGACGCGATCAGGGCGGAAAACAAAACTGACGCCAGTACAAAAGTGCAAACCTGCAGCGACATTTTCGGCACACGTTTCATTATTGATCTTTTCATAATTACACCAGCACTCTAGTAAGCCAGCACGAGATTCAGGAGGAAATAACCGGCGTCTTCATCCGGAAACAGGTCATCGAAGCCATCCTCGGCAATGAGTTGTGCGTACGAGGCACGAACTACAATGTTCTGTGACATGAGCGGTCGGTAGGTCAGCGACGCAGAAACATCATGACCAATGTGATCGTCGATCTCGGCTTGGTTGCGCGCCGCTTCCAGCACCTCGGTATGTACGAAAAAGAGGCTATTGAAGTTAAGCGACAAGCGCAGTTTTGGTGTCAGGTCCATGTCCGCACCAAGGCCGACAAGAATGACGCCCGGGTTGGTGAAGTTCGACTGCCCCTGTTCCTTGGAGGAACGCAAGCTATTCAATACGCCGTTACGACTCGACAATGCGACCCGACCACCACCGATCAGCGGTACAGCCTGACGAATCCAGTAGCTGGTGTCGGCACCGGCGAACTGCGGGTTTTCGAAAATCGCGTCAAAACCTGTCGCTTTGTCGTCATACGGATCATCGTCGCCACTACCGTACAGTGCCGAAATGCGTGGCCGGAACCAGTCAAAGTCCATCGAAAACTCGAGCGCCGCGAAGCCTGCGCTAATTTCCACATCGTCGTCGACAAAAACGCCCGGTGAGATATCACCAAACGCGTAGTACAGGGACGTCGACATATTCAGGCGCCCAAAATGGCCATCGCCGCTGTAACCGACATAATAAACGTCGTAGTCACGCGGCGTTTCCCGGCCAAACGATGCGGGCCTCTGGATGAAGTCGTTTTCATCGAAAAACGACCCCGACCCTTCCCGGTTGCGGTTATAGACAATGGTCGCCTGTGAGGTAAATCCGCGTACCGGCATGTCCTGCCAGTAAAGGTTGGCAACGAATACATCATCGTCGCGTATATCCTCACTAACGTCATTCAGGCCACTGTTGGTATCTTTTTCAAGGCGCCGGAACCACGCGAGGTTGTACTGGAAGATATTGTTGTTCCGGGTGCCGAACAGGCGTACGCCCAGCTGGTTGTCCTGGAAAAGAAAACCGCGAAAATCGGAAGAGAACGGCTGGATGCCGATACGGATACTGTCGAAATCGTAACGTTCCGATACGTTGCGCAGATGTTTGTCGAAGAAGGCAGCCTGTATACCGACGTGATTGTCGCTGCGTGTCGTACCGTTTACCGGATTTGCGTTAAGGCCAAGAACTTCATCGATCGACGCATAATTGAAATTGAATACTGGCGTGAAACGAAACTCATAGTCAGGTGGTCGGAATACGGTGTCGCCTTTGTAGTAGACAAACTCCGTTGCGAGGTTCTCGACCAGCGCATATTGATCGGCGCTGCCGAAAACATCGATACTGCCTGGCGCATTGGTGCTGCTGCCGCCAACCGGCGTAGGCACTTCGCGGACCTCGTAGACTGAATCCGAAATTATCGTAATGTTGAAAAATTTGTCGTCCTTGACCGGCCTGTCGGCCTTGAGGATGTTGCGGTTGTACGGATCCCATATACTTTCGGTGTAGCCAATCGCATCGACTATGCGCCAGCGATCGGGCAATGGCACAGAAGACACATAGTCGTTCATGCCTGGTCGTGGCACGGGTGAGGCAGCGTTTCTCGTTCGCTCCGGTCGACCGGCCTGCTCGCGTGTATCAAGCGTCAGGTCTGCCCTGCGGCTTGCATCGGACACTTCCGGCGCCGCTGCGGCGTCCTCACCTGCCTGCGGTGCAGCTGGTGCAGGGCAGGGAACCTCGCTGTATCCGGGTCGGCGGCGGGTAACGATTCGACCATCGTCATCCTGGTAGCAGGTCTCCTGCGCGAGCGCACTCGGTGCTGCGATAAAGCTACTGCCGGTCGCTATGATGGCTGCTGCGAGAATGCGGTGAATCATTTTGCAGTTGCCGAGCTCAAGGTTCATTCCGGCCCCCCTATTTCGCGTCGCAGACATTGTCGTCTCCCGTCGCAATAAATGGTGCTTGCGGACATTGCACGTAGCGCAAGCGAACGCCCTGCGGTGTGAGATTGTCCGCACGCCGGTCAATCGGCGCGTTACCGACGCCGTTACCGAGTTCCAGACCTGCGTTGTGCAGTCCGAGGAAAGAAATCATGTCGTCCTGGTCGATACCGTCGCCGGATACGCCGATACCACCTACCAACGTACCATTTCGATAAATGGGCACACTACCGGGGAAGATCTGCAGGCCATTGCCGACGCGGTTGTTCGTAACAGTCGGGGCGAAGGTCAGGGTATTGGGATCAACCAGTTCAACGCCGGCGCAGATCGGCCCGACATCGGCAGCGATAATGCCAGCAGCAAAAAGTACATGCTGCAATACGGCGTTGTATGAGACGTCCAGTTGCAGCCCGGTAGAAAACGGGCTCCACTGTCCTGCGGCTTTGCTCAACGGACCCGCTCCGTTGGTATCAATGCCATCCGGGTAGTAAGGCCGCGACAGGTTGCCGCCGGCACGGTCCGAAAAAGCTACCAGCCCATTGGTCAGTGCATCGGGGTCGCCGAGAAAAGCCTGCAGTGCAGTAACGTAGTCATCGATTACAACCGGCAGTGAGAACGCCGGACCAGCATCGCTTGTCGTCAGGTAGCTGACGTCCGGCAGTGCGGTGAGAAAATCCGCTGCGGTCGCGGATGAGAAAAAAGTTGCTGTACGCGCTTTTTGTAATGAAACGTCGGCACCGAATACCGGCGCGTCGCGACTACGCACCATGCCAAGAATTTCACCCTCGGTGTCGACGACTGAAATCGTAACTCGTGCAAAAGTGCTTAATGGCTGGCGAATTTGCGCGCGGGCCCGGGTCGCTACGTCGAGCGCATTGCGCAAGATTGTTGTTACGTCATTCTGCGTCAGTTCATCGCCTGCGAGCGCCGCGCCATCCGTGCCACCAATCGGCGGATAACGGGGTGTTCCTGCTGAATCGACAAAAACGAACGCATCCAGGCCGGGAAACAGGTTGGCAGCATCTGGTGCTATGCCAGAGGCGTTTGTGCCAAAAAGTGTTCCGTCACGAATAACACCATCGGTGTAACCGACCACGCTAAGCAAGGCGCCGGTCGCAACCGGAAGCGTGGCAAAGGCGGGCGCAGATGCCGGATCACTTGCGAGGTCTGAAAATCCAACATCACTAAAACGAAACGTCTTGCCCTCGACGGTAATCTGGTCGCCACGCCGGTCCTGCGGTGCGGCAAAGCCGAAGGTCGCAGCATAGGCGATCATTTCGTCAGCATCGCGGTCACTGTCGGTTATGACCGGATCAGCTCCGTAAACGCCATCGGCGATAACGCCGACGCCACCGACCACGGTGCCATCTTTATACAGCGGGAAGCCACCCGGATCCGCCGCCAGGCCCAGCGGTGATCTGTGAGGGCCTGCACTGACGCCAATACCGTCAAATGGCTGGGTAAAATCGGAACAAGCCAGCTGGCTGAACTGGACGCCAAACAAGGGTCCGCCAGGTTGAAACTGTTCTCCCGGATTGAAATGGTCCTGCACGATCTGGCTTGCGGTTCGGCTCGAAAACGCATTGCCCTCGGAGGACAGGTAGGCACCGGTTACTGCTTTTGCGATTGCTGCGAGGTCATCCAGGTTTGCCGCAACCGGAGCAACCGGCAATAGGATGCCCTCCAGACCCGCGGTGACCGGTGTCGCACCGCCGACGCCGGCTGTCGTTGATATCAGTACATCACGATTGGCGGCGTTGCCCATGCGATAAACCGCCAGGACATTGCCAACCCGGTCAACGACTGCCACGGTAGCTTCAACATTTTGTGCCTGTGCTTCGGCGACTGCTTGTGCAATTACCTGCTCGACATCGGCGACCAGCATTCCGGCAGCCGTCGCTGCACAATTGCCATCACAATTGTTTCCCGAATCGGTCCCCGCATCGCTACTGGTCGGGCTGCCACCCGAACACGCTGACAGAATAAGAATCCACAGAGGCAAAAACAGCTTATTGCGATTTTTCATGGCTGACTCGTTTCTATAGTGGCGGTGTAGTCACTGGCAAATGGATGATAGGAATGACAATCGATACAACTTGTCGTCACACGTTCCGGCGTTGGTTTATCGCTGTGGCATGCCAGGCAGGTATCGATGTCCGGAATAAGCAAATCGATGCTCTGCGACGATTGATCGGCGCCGTGACAAACCAGGCAAGCCGCGTCACCGGTCTTCTCATTCATTACCTGGTGGGAAAGGTGATCGAAGCGGCCCGCGGAAAAATAATCGGTGGCCAGTCGCACCGGGTGTACCTGGTAGCGCGCATAAATTTCACTGTTCACATGTTCCTCGACGATATGGCAGCTGACACACCCTCTTACCGTGAACTGCTCGCGAATATCCTCTGCCGCCGCCTGCGCTGCACAATTGAACGCGGTATCGACACACTCACGTGTGCTGTTGTCCTTATCGGGAATTCTGCGCCGTACGACGGCCTCCTGTGGCACGCTCGGATCGCTGAACTTACGCAAATACTGGCCCTCCAGCGCGAACATGACTTCTACCGGCTGACCATGTGGCAAGAGGCGATCCGGCATGGTCGGGTCAAACGTTAGTTCGTGACACTCAACACATTGCGTTTCCATTGTTATTGGCACGAAATGTTCCCGGTCCAGGGAAAGTTCGTGACAATTTCCGCAGCCAAGCGGGTTGCCATCGCGCAGGTCGGTAACCAGTTCTGCATCCAGGTGCGTGTCATGCGGAAACTTGAGGTTCGACATTTCTACCGCGTTGCTGACCGCTTCACTTTGTTCCTGCCACTCGAAAGACAGTCCGGTTCCGGCTCGACTGCTGACTGGTTTCAGCAACGTTGCGGCAAAAGCAGGATGATCGGTCTCGGAAAAACCTGATACCGACGCAATACTTCCGGCAACTGACAACTGATCGGAATCGATATGACAATCGGTACACAATGAATCCGCGCGAATGATCAGGTGTGGCTCGGGTTCATTGTGTTCCAGATGACAACTTGCACAGCGGGGCGTCGGCTCGAGTGTACTTATTGCCGCCATCGTGTCGGCATGCACATGATCATTGATGCGCTCGTGACAATTTAGGCAGGCTGTATCCTGCACGCGCTCGAAATTCTGCATGTGACACTGACGACAGTCATCGCCGATCGCAAGTGTATGTGCCGGATGCAAAGGACCGCTGGTCCAGAATGCGTCGCTGGGAATCCAGGCCGTATCCGCAAAGCTGTCATCACCGCTACTTTTGAGAAACATTGGCAGCAGGAACGCGAGCACGATCAATAGACCCGAGATTGTCCAGGCGGCAGAGCGGATGGAGAACCAGGATTGGTAAAGGTCTGTGCGAAATGCGCTCTCGAAAACGCTGGCATCGACATTCGCGTCGAGCTCGATCTGGATACCGTGGTCAAAACCCGCCGGTGCGTCTACGAGCATGAGCCGATTGCCACCGATTTCAATAACGTCCCCGGTTGACAGCGTTGCCGACGTAAGCTCTTCACCGTTGACCAAAACGTTGTAACCGCGGCGACATTTAATCGCCAGCCCGCCCGGCGCAGCCGTGAGCTCTGCATGTTCCGCGCCGACGTTATTCCCCAGCACCTGGATCGAGCGGTCCGGGGCACTGCCGAGCGTAATCGTATCCGCGGAGACTTCGACATCGCGATATTCGGCAATGCCATCGGCGCTGGGTCTTATTTCTCTTAGCAGTACATCCACGGCATCACCAGTAAATGAACGTCGTGACGATATGAATCACGAGCGCTATGAGAAGTGCGACTGATATTGGGATATGAATCAGCAGCCAGATCCTGATCCGGCCACGCAGACGAATATCGTGAGAAACCCGGCGCAATACAGCCTGACGCCGGCAAAAAACTTCGAGAAGCTCCTGTAGTAATTCGGTTTCGGCAACTTTGTTGGTTTTCGGTAAGCGACCCGCAATGAAATCGATGACAGGTTGCTGGTCCCTGTTACTAACTGGCTTGCCACCGTCGGATCTCGCGCCGGACGATGGCCGTATAAAGAGTGACTGATCCTTGCCAACCAGTTGTGCGTATGCGCCACCGCCAATTGCGGTGCGTTCTACGGCACTACGTACTGCCAGGTTGATGTCATCAGGACTTTTTGCGCCGAGTTCGCGGGCGCGATTGTCCAGTGAGAAAAGCTCCGCGAACAGTGCCGATCGCGACGACCCGGAGCGGTTGGCAGTCATCGAATGCGGGTAGTTGATATAGGTGTAAATGCCGTAGAAACCGCTAAAGATGACGAAACACATCATCAGGTAGGCCAGCGAGTGCACGTTCCAGCCCAGCTGCCCGGCGCTGTGCAAAGTTGCGACGATAAGCAACGCAGTCCCGAGGTAAACATGGGCGGAAGTCCAGCCAGCCACCGAGCCAAGTGACGATGAGTAACTGCGTTTCCTGATGCCCAGCATCAGCAACCAGACAATAAGGAGCGCGCCAACAGTTCCCAGGACATACCCTTGCCAGGTGCCGCCATTCGCTGGCTGAAAGCCGCCCTGGGTCGAATAAAGTATTGCTGATATCACCACCAGCACCAGTGACCACCACAAGTAGCGGTTGTTGGCGTAACGCAGAATGCCAACATGGATCATCGACGGCGTTCCTCGACCAGGTCAATAAATTGCGCAGGACCTATGCGCATTGCCGCACCGGTGGGGCATGCGGATACACAGGCCGGGCCACCTTTTTGCCCCACGCAGGCGTCGCACTTGGTGGCCTTCTTGCCTTTCTTTTTCGCCGCGTCTGATACCTCGTAGTCGTCCTCCTGGCCAGGTCCGCTGCCGCTGCCAAACATCAGCCAACTGAACAAACCGGGTTTTGCCGGGGCGTCATAATTAAGGCTGATTACCTTGTATGGACAATTGGCAACGCAGTTGCCGCAGCCGATGCAGGAGTCGTTGATATAAACCTCGCCACTCTCAGCCCTGCGAATGGCATTCGGCGGGCAGTCCTTCATGCAGTGCGGTTGCTCACAATGCCGGCAGGAAATTGGTATGTGCACTTCAGCTAACGTTGGGCCCTCTTTTCGGTTAAGCCTCGATATGCCGGCATGCGTTTCTGCACAGGCTTTTTCACAATTGTCACAACCAATACACAGTGACTCGTCAATGACGAGCACGTTGGTCGCCTCACCGAGACCCTCTGCCATCAGGAATTCCATGACCAATCCCGATTCGGGTCGGACCGCCATGCGTGCTTTGTCAGTCACATTCTGGCTGACCGTTTCCTGGAGAACCTTTATCTGGCCCTCGTCCTTGCGCACCAACTCGATGAACTCCGGACGATTGACCTCAATAGTTTCGACGGCGACAGTCGCCCTGGCGGATTCGCGCCGGGTCGGATCACCCATGAGCGCCATGTCACCAATGCGCCGACCGCCGCGTACTTCACCAACCAGCACCGCTTCGCCATCGACCATGCGGGAGAGGGCGACACCGCCGGAGCGAATGATGTGCAGGCTGTCACCTTGTTCACCTTCAGTGAAAATGATGTCGCCAGCCTTGAAACTGCAAACCTGCACCCGCGAACTGATGTTACGAAGTTCGGCAACGTTAGCGCGCGGGGCAAATTGTGCCTGCAACTCGCGGACCACAAATATCCACTCAATGCCTTCACGAACTGTATCGTTGGAGTTCATCAGTTTCAGCATCGTGCGGCGTGGGGACTCAACGACGATGCAACTTGCGCCGGCAACCGCCCGCTCCAGGCGTGGTCGCCCGGACAACAAACTCATCTCGCCGAAGAATTCGCCACGCGACAGAGTTGTTTTATCAATGACACCAGCACCGTCTATGTCCCGTTCGAGAGAGACTTCGCCATCGACAATCGTGAAAAATGAGGTGCCGAACTCGCCTTCCTCGTAAATTACATCGCCTTCGCGAATTACACGAGTCGTACGTGGCGGTTTGGTATTGGCGGCGAATTTTTCGGCAAGCAGATCGGCTTTTTTTCTTGCTTCCCCATACTCCGCACCATCGGGGTAGGAAACAATGATGTTGCTTTCGATAACCAGTTCCCTGAAGGCGAGAGCATTCAGCTCACCAAACATGGGTATGAGGCTTTGGAAGCGCTCGATCAGGTCGTCGACCTCGCGCTCATATGGCAAACCGTGAAACTGGTATTCGAGCAGCGGATGATCGGCTGGTTGTATGAAGTTGCCACCAATGAACTCGACCACGTCGTAGCCCTGGTTCATTGCCTGCTTGATCAGCGGATAACCGGCCAGTGAACCGATGATGTAAATACCGGGGCAATTGCTCTCGTAATGTCGTGACAGTTGCGGAATCGCATCGCGCTTGTTGCTGGGGAATTCCACGCCGATAGATTCAACAAATTTTCTCGGCGGGATTGCGCCCAGTCGTGCAATGATCCGGTCGCAAGGCTGCTCGATCTCGCCCTCAGGCGTATCCAGTGTCGCAAGCAAAGCGTGTTCCGCACCATCGGTCTGTACGACCGATTTGATCGAAGTGGAATAGTGGCACTCGAGCCGTTCGTCGGGATTGCTGATAGCGGCAAGAATAGCGTTCAGGTTGCCCTCTTTTGCCCGGCTGAACTCATCGCGCCGGTTAAGGATCCAGACCTGGTTTTGCTCTGCCAGCGCAAGGGCATTTTCGATCGCCGCGTCACCGGCACCGACGACCAGAACCTTTTCTTCGTCATATTCTTTCGGGTCATCAAGCTGGTATTGCACCCGCGGCAAGTCCTGACCTTCGACGCCAAGCTTGCGCGGGTTTCCTTCCAGCCCGATAGCCAGGACGACGGACTCTGCCACGATAGTAGAACCGTCAGTCAGCGCGATACTGAAATTGCCTTTGTCGCCCGTTATGCTTTTGACTTCTGCGCCAAAGCGAATATTGGCGCCGGTCTTTTGCAAATCCTCCTGCCATTGGCCGAGAATCTGTTCACGAGCACCGGCAGAAAAACGCATGTCGCTGCGCAGATCAAGAAAGCCAGGTTCGGCCATGACGTGCTTGCCTTTCTGGTATCGTTGCACGGTCTTGGCATGCACACCGAAACCTTCAAGGAGGATATGTGAAGGAGAGGCTGCGCCGGACTCAGCATCCAGTCGGGCAGCACGGCCTGCGGCACTCAGACCAGCCGGACCCGCACCAATAATGGCGATGCGATAGCTATCCGTCGCCATCAGCTAATCCGTTTAGCATTGCCCGACCCCCCCCAGGACCACCTAATCTAGAATTGGCCGCGTAGTCCCACCGAGAAAGTACTGCTGGACATGTGATCGCTACCAACCAGGAAATCGAATACGCCATAGAGCTGAATTCGTTGTGAAAACACTGCTGCCAGGCCTACGCCGACCAAGCCAAAGTCGGTATCTATATTGTCACTGGTCGCCTGGAAGCAGGAGAAACACTGCGCCGTATCGAGGCTGAAAAATCCCGGGCCCGCAGCACCGACGAGGCCCTGATTGGCCAGCAGTTCTTCAACAGAATACTTGGCGATCAATTTCTGCGGATCGTCGCGGAACTCATGATGCCACTCAGCGCGAAACTGCGGGCTGAGGATGCCGAAACTCTTGCTGAATGCCCGACTAAATGAAACACCCAGGATAGACTTGAATGAATCCACTGTCTGGTCCGCATAACTCAGGGTCAGGCCGCCACCGGCAGGATCAACCTCAGTGTAGCCATCGATGCCAATATCACGGTAGGAGAGGCTGAGTGACGTGGTGATATCCCAGTTGCTCTTGTTCACGTCGTATCCAACGGTCGCGCCGCCGGAAAAGAAATCACCGCTTGTGCTGCCTAAAAGCCTCGCGTCAACGCCGGGGCAGGGCGTTGCGATCGGGCATGTATTGGCCGAGGTGTAAAACGCGCTACGATCGGTGTCACTGTCAAGGCTGCCAAACGACAGGATGCCGTCGAAGTACCAGTTGCCGCTATAAAAAGCGCCGAAAAGCGAACCGCTGGTGCTGTCAACATCGACGCCGCCACCATTAACATTCACGTTGGTGTCAAACTCCGCTTCGTAATTGTCGGTGCCGATTGATACGCCGATGACACCGGAATTCAGCATGTAATCCAGGCCAAGGGTGACACTGGTGGCGTCGAAATCGAAGCCGTCTTCGGCATCTGTCTGGTCACGATCACCGGTATTGAAACTGCCTTCGACGAACCAGCCGAGCCGACTGCCGGCGACTTCATAGTCACCTGCCGCGCCACCGCCGCTGAGTGATACCTGGTTGTAAGTTGGTGAGTTTTTATCTGGATTGTCGTAGGGGTCAGAGTAGGCAACACGCCCACCGGCGCCCGCGCTGGTGCCGCCCAAGCGCAACGCGTTCAGCCGGCCTGCAATATTCGAGAACTGCGCATTGGTCACGCGCGTCGACATCGTGCTCTGGCTGAACAGTTCTTCACCGGCGACGTTTTGTACTGCTGAAAGAAGCTCCGGGCTGCTGAGACCGAGGTCGCGTGGTGGTCGATTGCCGGTAGGGTCTGTTTGCAATGCAACTGCGGTCTGTACCATTTCATTGCAGCGCAGGAACAGGTCGCCTTCCTGACCTTCCAGCGCAAAGCCGCCCTGGCCGGCAAGCGTTCCACAGGCCCGCTGCACAGCGTTGCCCGTCTGTATCTGAATGTCCGTAGCGCCGTTAGCCGGATCGTTGACGAAGTC
The DNA here is from genome assembly GCA_964403695.1 of uncultured Woeseiaceae bacterium. Lineage (GTDB taxonomy): Bacteria > Pseudomonadota > Gammaproteobacteria > Steroidobacterales > Woeseiaceae > SZUA-117. Next base: position 97,065 of record CAYOHF010000001.1, read on the forward strand.
CGCCAGGTTTTGAGAATACGCTTGTGTCGCGAACATCGCGCAGCAAGAACCCATTATGAAACGGCCTGCCGTTATTATTTTCATTGCCCCTACACCCCTGATTTTCTAATTATTATTCGAGTCAGTTACTTGCGCGTTTGTGTTGCAAGTACTGCAAATTTCTTATTCCTGGGCCTGGCTATCTGCAACCCCCGATCAACTACCGCTATTTCTTTTTATACGCTGTCCTGTGCGGTTGATGCCCGTGCAACCATCAATGGTTTCTGCACGGGAACAAAGAAGAAATCTCCGCCCCTGTGCCCGGCATCCTGTAGTGAAGTATATGACGGCGTTACGCGGTCCGGGTTTTCGGCTTTTTCGCGAACCCGCGATCCCAGCTCATATGAAAGCATCTCACCGCTAAGAACGTTCTCATTCTGCCGTAATATTTCCATGAAATATTTCGCGAACAGGGAATGTGTACGATCGCCGTTCTCGTCGCTAACTGGCACATTTGCGCCTGACGTTAGCACAACCCGGGATTTCAAGCTGGCCATCTGCTTGAAAATATTTGGATCCACACCCCGACCAAGTGCCGCCGACTTCGGCTGCACGCGTCGTCGTGAAAAACACGAGTCGGTCACGACGAGAATACGTTGCGCATCGATTTGTTTGATCTTGTCGCTGATATGCTCCGACAATAACCACGTATTACGCAGCTCGGGATCAGCATCAACGCCCAGCCAGTAGGCGCGATCCGGCGGGCCGTCCGGCGTACTGCCGCGACCTGCGTAATAGACCATCAAATTGTCTTCGTCTGTCAGCGTATTGGAGTAGTCGTGCAGAGCTCGCATGATCATATCGTCAGTGGCGTCAGTTAATACCTGCACTTTAAAGCCGTAACGCGTGACCAGCAGTTTTTCAATGTCACGCACATCGCGAATCGGTGTGCTTAGCCGCGGCATATTGACGTATGCCTCATTCGCAATCAGCAAAGCGTGAAAGCCTCCGAGGTTCGGATCTTCTTCCGCCGATTGCGCCATGCGCAGAACCGAAAGGGCCTTTGGCACTTCGATCGCCACCGTTGCTGTCTCACCTGCTTCGCTCTTAAGCGCGGCCAGGCTCGCAGCACCCTCATCCGCCTGCTTTTCCAGCGCTGCAATTTGCAGGTTTTGCAAATTAATCGTGCTTTCGGCGGTGGCGACCTTGGCACGTAGCAATTCGAGCTCAGACTCGCTCGCATTGCTGGCAACGGCCATTTGCTCCTGAAGCTCAATCTGATCCCGCAGCAGCCCGGACTCAAGTGCGGATTTTTCTGCACCGGCATCCTCCAGTGCGCCGCGCAGGTTGACGGCTTTCTGCCTGGCCATCGCCAGGCTTGCCTGCATGCGCGCATTGCTCAGGTCGGACTGTTGCGCCTGGGCGCTTTGCTGCGACTCGAGTTCGTTTACCCGCGCTCTGAGCTGCTCGGACTCGATTGCGAGTACGTCAATTTCACGCTTGCGGGCACCTAATTGGCTATCTTTGTTCGTCAGGCGCTGTTTCGATTCAGCATACAAAGTGTTGAGCTCTTGCTTGTCAGCAGAGTAATCCTGCTTGAGGCGCCCCTGATCGTTTTGCAATGCGGCGACGTCGTTGTCGTAGCGCACTTGCAATACAGACAATTCCTGTCGCAGACCGTCTGCTACCGCCGTGCTTTGCGAGCTGGCGAGCTGGCTTTTCATGTTGATCAGCTGTGCTTCAAGACTGGTGACGCGAGCTGTCCCGGATGCGAGCTCCGCTTCTTGCACAGTAATATAAGCGGCAGCGTCAGACTCTGAACGGGAGCGGGCCAACAGCATGCGTTCTCTTTGTGCAGCTACCTGGTCAGATTCCTCGCGAAAGGCGAGTTGCAGATCGCGAATTTCTTTGTTGGCGTGGATAAGCCGATTCTCGGCTTCGGCCAACTGCACAGTGACTGAGTTAGCATCCTGCTCGGCAAGCTCTGTTCTAGCGAGTAGCTCGCGTAACTCCATTTGAGTTGCCTGTCCTCCGGCCAGCTGCAAGGCAAGTGAAGAATCGGCAGTATTACGCTCGCGTTCCAGGTCGAGGATTGTTGCCTGGCTATGCTTAAGTTGCTGCGTAACGCTGGCCAGTTGTCCTTCAAGCTGCGTAATTTGCGGTGAGGATGCATTGGCCACACCGCGTTTTGCTTCTTCAAGGTCGGCGACCAGCCCGGTAATTTGCAGGTCTTGTTGACGAGCGCTATTGCGGGCGGCGGTTAATCTTGCCTGCGTATCCATGAGCTCCAGCTGTGAATCAGCCAAAGCGCTATTTGCAGCATTGAGTTGAGTGGCGAGATTTGCCGCGAGAGCGTTCGCGTCGTCGATCTTGTAAGAATAGTCCAGAGCATCGCCAAGGCCGGACGCCTCACGTTGCAAATTCAACGCCTTTAAGGCGTCCTGCTCAACGCCAAGACCACGTTCATATAAATAGCCCAGTTCCTGCTTGGCCTCCGCATAGCCCTGGTCCGCAGCCAGTTGGTACCAACTCGCAGCCTCCGGGTAGTCGATGTCGACGTTATCCATGCCGTTGGCGTAGATACGCGCAACGTAATACTGGGCTTCGGCATCGCCGTCTTTGGCCGGCACCATCCAGCGCTGCAAGGACAATGTACCGCTGGCCAGATCACCGAGGGTGTATTCGCCACCACGTGTTCGACAGACAATAGCGGATGCTCTAATCAACCGGCCTGGTGTCAGGTAGTTGCGAGTGCCACCGAGTCTGCGCAATTTTCCCGGCAACTGACAATCGACGACAATCGCATCTTCCATGTTGGCAGCGGCGATGCGAATTCTCTCTTCAGTTTCTTCGCTTTCCTGTGCGCTTGCACACACGACCACCAGGCCAAAGCCCAATGCAACCATCGCGCTTCGCTGCCGTAGTTTCGAATACTTGGTCATCAAATTCATAGCATTATATTCCTGCCAACTCATTGTGCCGCGTGTCTGTTAAAGCCGGGCTTCAGACTACTCCTTGTGCTGCCATCGCGTTGGCTACTTTGACAAAACCAGCGATATTGGCGCCTTTCACGTAATTCACATAGCTGTCATCACCGTCAACTACTCCGTGCTCAGCACATCGATCATGGATCTTCTGCATGATCTCGCGCAGGAGCCGCTGTAATTCGTCTTCGCTCCAGGTGATTCTTGCTGAATTCTGGCTCATTTCGAGACCAGAAACAGCGACACCGCCCGCATTTGCGGCTTTACCCGGCGCAAAAAGGACTCGCGCCTCCAGAATGTGTTCCATGGCTTCGGCACTGGTCGGCATATTCGCGCCTTCAGCGACGCCGCGAAGCCCGTTACCGATAAGCGTTCTGGCGTCGCTAATATCCAGTTCATTCTGTGTTGCACAAGGAAAGGCAAAATCGCAGGGGACAACCCAGGGTTTGGAGCCATCGCCATGAAATTCTGCGCCAAACTTGTCGGCATATTCGGAAATTCGTCCGCGACGGCCCGCTTTTAATTCCTTGATGAAGGCAAGCTTTTCTTCGTCAATGCCGTCCTTGTCGTAAATGAATCCGGATGAATCGCTTGCGGTAACCGGCTTGCCATGCAAATGCAGGATTTTTTCAATCGCGTGCTGCGCGACGTTTCCGGATCCGGATACCACGCAGGTTGAACCTTCGAGATCCTGACCGATGCGATCCAGCATCGACTCCATAAAATACACAGCGCCGTATCCGGTTGCCTCGACGCGAATAGGGCTGCCGCCGAATTCCATCCCTTTGCCGGTCAAAATACCAACAAAGCGATTAGTAATCCTTTTGAACTGGCCGAACATGTAGCCAATTTCCCTGCCGCTCACGCCAATGTCGCCGGCCGGTACGTCAGTATCCTCGCCAACGTGACGGTATAGCTCGTTCATGAACGACTGGCAAAAACGCATGACCTCGAACTCGCTTTTGCCCTTGGGATTGAAATTGGAGCCGCCTTTGCCGCCGCCCATGGGCAGGCCGGTCAAAGCGTTCTTAAAGGTTTGCTCGAAGGCGAGGAACTTGAGGACGCTTTGATTGACCGACGGATGAAAGCGCAGCCCGCCCTTGAACGGTCCTATAGAGTTGTTGTGTTGCACGCGATAACCGCGATTGACGCGAATATGACCCGCGTCGTCCTGCCAGGTCACTCTGAACGAGATCACACGTTCCGGTTCAGATATGCGCTCGAGCAACTGCAGTTCATTAAAGTGAGGATTCTGCTCGATGAATGGCAATACATCCGCCGCAACTTCTCGCACTGCTTGTATAAACTCAGGCTGGCCGGGATTGCGTTTTTCGACGCCAGCAACGAACTCGATAAGACTGGGAACCTTTTCTCGTGACATGGGTGCGGTATCCTTTGCGCAGATTTCGTTATTATTATTATCTAAAGATCAGCAGACCTTCGCTTGTAGCTGTCAGCAATGTTTTTGCCTTACGCAAATGGGCTGGTTTTCCACTGCATGTGTGGACATGCCATGAATGCGGACCGGCTTGAGATTTATAGTTTTTTTAAGTTTGTCTCAAGCAGCCGAGAGCGGTGTCAGGTCGCGCCGTAGCTGACCCCTAAGATTAGTATTTCGGCGTCAAATTGCAAGGGCTTCAGCTATTTAGCCCTATTCTGGCGTGTTTTTCGGCGATTTTGCCACGATGCCCGTGTTTTTGCGCATTTGTAGTCGCTCGATCAGTCATCCGGCTAACGAGCAACGATTGCCGACCAATATTGTTTCCAGCCACTCGCGTGTGAACAGGACTGCACGATACGTCGCTCTGCATTCTTTGCGGTGGCAAAATATGCATCCGTAATCTGCGGCGGAATAATGTGATCATCCCGGCACTGCCAATGGATTTCTGACATCAAACCAGGCAGGGCCGCTGCAGAGTCGAGAGGACCAAGATCATTGAGCGGCGAGTACTCATGGAATTCTGTCCATGCCCGGGGATCCAGGTTGGCAGCGATCGTTGTAATTGCTACCAGGTGGTCAACGCATGAGCGCATGCCAACGACGATCGTGCCACCACCCGAATAGCCGATTAGTTGCACGCTCTGTGCGCCGTACTGACGTGTAATCTCGTTGGCCGCGAGACACATGCTGTCGACGATCTCGCGTCCGTAGCGATCGAATGTCCACAGCCGTGGCTCGCAGCCTTTGCTGGTGGACAAGCCGAAATAGCAGGGTCGCCCGAGATAGACAGCGGTGCCCACCGACTCCTTCATCAGGCGCAGCAAGACCGGGTTCGACGGCGTGGGATCGACGGCTACGCGCGTGTCACGAATCCATGGCGTACCATCGCCTTCGACGTAGATAAGAAGGTGACTACCCGGTACGTTATTCTCAAGGATCAGGTGCTGAAAGCGGCCTGTGTCGAGACGCCGGGTTTGCAGCTCCTGATCGGCAGCCAGTTTTCGCCACTCGGGGCGCAATACGCATCCTGCAAGAACGAGTGAGAGAAGAGTAATAAACAGCGACCAGGCTGGTCGCATAACGGGTGAGACTTTATTGACCAGCACAGGTTTCCGGTGATGCATCACAAATGCTGCGCTGCAGTCGCAATACGGTGCTGGTATTTGGAATTACCCGGTCAGCATCTCGCGTTAAAGCCATTGCTGGAGCGTAATTTTTTGCATCTCGCAAATCGCCTGCTGTTGAGAGGTACAGATCAAATGCAAGCTGTCTGAGTTCCAGTGCCGCCTCGTAACCAGGATCAACCTGTAACACAGCATCAGTCAATTGCACGACACTATTAGGGCCAAGGCTCAGTACATAGGACAAATCCTCGGCCGTGGCCTCCGCCGGAATCGATGCAAATTGATATTGAGCGATACCCATCAAGCTGTCGACTTCCTCCTGTTGCTCCACGGTCAAATCGATTCTCGGAACAGGTGTATCGGTTATCTCTGTTGCCATCCGGCCCCGGTCATCCATCGCTTTGTCTTCGACGGCCAGGCCGTAGTAGCGCACACTAAAAATCGCGACCACCACCGCCACCGCTGCTCCAATATAAACTGCGGTACGGCGCTTCGATCGAATGACCGCTTGCGGCGCCAGTCTGTTGAGCATATGCCGAACGGATTTGATTCTGTCGTCGCGGCGAAACTTAAGCGAATCAACGAAAGCCGACCATTGACTGCGAGCAATTTTTTCGATCTTTGGTGGCTCGAGATTTTGACTGAATGCTTCCCTGGCAGACTGCCCGTCAAACGGGTGCCGACCTGTTAAAAGCAGGTAACCGACGCATCCCAGTGCGTAGATATCGTCGCGCGGGTCCGGAGTGTCCTGGTTCCACATCTCGAGCGATGCATATGCCGGTGTCAGGCTGCCAAGTCTGGTGCCAGGATCAAATACTGTTTGTTCAGCTTCGGGTTCGTTGGCCACAGGAATCGGTCGGGAAATACCGAGGTCGAGCACTTTCACTGTACCGTCCGTGCAGACGAAAATATTTCCGGGCTTGATGTCGGAATGCACAATGCCTTTTTCGTGGCCGTATTGCAGTGCCAGGCCGACGCCTTCGATAATCGGCCAGGCATCTTCGAAATCGAGCCCTGCTGAGTAATCCGACTGCAGTAACAGATCCAGCGGGCTACCGTTAAGCAATTCCATTGTCATGTAAAAATGTGGACCGTCGCGAAAAAATTCGTGCACTGTAATTACGTTGGGATGGGCCAGCGTTTGCGCGCGTCTTGATTCGCGTTGCAACGCGATCATTGAATCCGGGTGTTCCTTGAAGCGTTCACTGAGAACTTTCAGCGCGATATTGGGATTACGATCCTGCGCTTCAGCCCGGAGGCGATCGCGCGCCTTGAAAACCTTGCCCATGCCACCGCTGCCCAATTCCGAGAGCAGTTCGTATCGACCACCAACTATGGAGCCAATACAGAGTATGGCGTCGACGCCAGTAGCGCCGCTTGTACTTGCCTGGTCTGGAATACGTTCGGCATCGGTATCAGAACCCAGTTTCGTTTTGTCGGGGTCACGTACGAATGTTTCCTGCACCTCGGCCTGCTCCGGTGCCGCGTCGTTCTCCGGGACTTTTCCAAACGCTGTGAAGTCGGGAGCATCGAAAATGCCTGATTCCCTCGGATCCGGACCCCGATTGCGTGTGGCCATATGCGAAATCAACACGTTCTTCAGCGAGGTGCATACGGCTGCCGACAGACGCCCGTCTTTCTCGCCCGCATCGAGCCATGCGGCCGCTTTCGTTGCCAGCCTGGGTTCCTCTTCGAGAAGAATGCCAAACTGTCTTTGCAGCTCCTCGAGTCCGATAGATCTCCCGAGAAACTGCTTGAGCAGGTTTTGCAGTTCCAGCATTGGCACGATTAGTGGCAGCTCCAGGCAAAAGTGAGGAAGCCCATTAAATAGGAATTATCAACAAAATGAATAGCATCAGTTAGCAAAACAGCGAGAACATCCAGCGGTCATTCCTTCAGGGTTTCCATAGTGCGCAAAGTATCGTCTGCCATAAGAACGCCCAGTCGGACTTTGGGACCTTCCTTGTCCAGTGATACCGTGGTCTCAGACCCAACCTTCCGGATATCGATGGCTTTGTTCTCGACGTAGGTACCATTCAGGCTTTCCAGGTCCCGCACGTACCACTCATCCCCCTCCGGATACACTTTCACGTGGCGCCTGCTGACCCGATCATCGCACAGTCGTATCTCAGCCTGATAATCGCGCCCTATCACGAATGCTGTCGCAAACCTGCGCTGAATCTTTTCACCCTCGTCACCCGTCCAGGACGCCTCCATAATACTGCGCCCATCCCGCCGCCTTGGCAGCGAGGCAGCCGTTGGCCCAATTGCATCACGCAGGACACTTTGCCGCTGGAGAGCGACATCCTGGCGATCGCGGAGAAAGCCCTTGCTGGTCAGATCATATTTCCAGGCGATTACAGCGACTACTGGCGTGAAACCAACGGCAACCACCAGAAATACGCGGATGGCCCAGTCGGGCATGCCGACAGCCGGCAGAAGATCGACCAGGCCCTGGGCAAGCAGCCAGATGGCAATGCCGTAGGCGCCGAGCGCGCGGAGCACGCCTCTGCGAGCCAGCTCTGCTGCCAGTTTCTTGATCATATTCGGCATACTCTAAAGTATATAGAATAGATTCCCGTTTGGTTTTGCAGCTATAGGCTCAAATACGAGCCAGGTGCCGACAATCCTGACGACCCGTCAATCCACAACAATCCTTCTGCACGAACCCTCACCAGGGTAAACACGATGGTTGGCGCCCGGACAGGCATAACCGTTAATCAGTACCCGGCGATAGTGCTGTGAGTTGTTCTCGAAACTTGCATGCGCAGTGTAGGGGCCGAAAAAAAGTGTATCACCGGGTTGTGCGGTAATCGTGACCGCATCATCGTCATGAAACTGCGGTGGTCTGCCCGGCGTGTATTCTGGATTATCGTAATCATGGTTGCCAAAGTCGACACGCCCCCATTGGGAACTGCCGGGCATGAATAACAGGGGCCCACTGTCGGCGGTCATTTCATCGAGTACGATCAGGGTTTGTACATAGCTGCCGATACCGTTGATGTCATCCCAGGTTCCGGCACCCTTGTCGCGATGCTGTATGTCCTGGTGCCAGCCAAAAATCACACCGTCATTCGGTCGTTTGAAATGCGCCTGGCTCAGCAACTGTTCCAGCACATTGGTTCCCAGCAACTGGGAGCAGGGCAGTGTCAGGCGGCGATCCGCACCAATCTGCAGCAGGTACGGCTGTGAACCACCGGCCCACACAACCCGCTTGATGATTTTCTGCTGATCTTTCTCACCGAGTACGAAGTGCGAACCACGATGCAGCCCGCTGCTCCTCAAGCTCGTCGCAGTGCGTTCGAGATCATCAAAACAGGCTTTCATTTTTTCAATTTCTTGCGCACTGAATAGCGCTTTGCTAGCGATCCAGCCAGTAGCAAAAAACTCGTCGACTTGTTGCGCGCTCAAACGCGGTTCGGATGCAATATTTGTCACGCTGGTGTTTTCCGTTAATTCAGGATTCATGTCAACAGCTGTGCGCAAGAAGACTGATTAGCAATAAGCGCGGACGGGCACGCCGGAGGAAAAAATTGCAGCATAATGGCGATCTCGACGGTCACATATCTGATGCAATCGGGGAGTAATAGTATGTACAGGAATTCACTCTTGTCCGGACTGCTAATCGTCCTGTCGCTGGGATCGAATGCTGTTATGGCAGAGCATTGGGCGAATGAGGCTATTCCGTTTAACCAGAGTGCTGGTTGTATGGAGGGGCCGCTGGCCGAATTTGGTCGATACATAGGCAACTGGAAGATAGACGATGCGGAACTACAGGATGACGGCGTCACCTGGGAACCCGGCGCAGGTGCTCGTTGGGACTTCGTTTGTCTTGGTAACGGCACGGCCATTCAGGACTTCTGGATGCCGAATGATGGCGGGGTCGGCACGAATCTGCGCACCTATAATAACGAGTCAGCATCCTGGGACATAGCGTGGTCCGTAACGGGCATGTCCGGCTTTGCCCACATCGAGGCAAAGCAGGAAAACAATGGCGACATTGTCATGATGTACAAGTCGCCACTACCTGATCCTCCGCGACGTATTACTTTCTTTCCGCCGGAGGAGAATTCCTGGAATTGGAAAATGGAAATGTCCTTCGATGAGGGGCAAAGCTGGACCGAGGTCTACAGGATCGTGGCAACGCCACTTTGATTTGGCGGTTTCCGGCGGGACTCGTCGATGGGTTAAACTCGAAGATCCGGAGTTCGGATATGGAGTGTTTCAAGCAATGATCAGGCGCAGCATGGAGATGTGGAGACATAGATTGACCCGGCGTATTCGCCTCGGTACATTTTTTCTGACGAGCTTCATATTTGTGGGTTGCTCAACGACGACTTCACAGAGCTTTCGGGTGGTAAAGGATTCTGAAGTTGAATCAAGTTATATCGCAACCGATGCAAATTTTGGCAAATATCGCCAGTTGCTCGGCAAAGATATGGGTATTCACTTTCCTACCAACACGCCGCTCAGCGAGGAGGAAATAGGCCGTATTCGGCAAATATTTCGCACCGCTTTTTTTGCCGAGCTTGAGGACTATGCCATTGTCACCGAGCCTGGGCCGAATACGTTGGCCGTAGAAGCTTCGTTAATAGATATGCGCTTTGGAACTACTTCAGATGTGCCGAAACTGCGCGGTGATCTGAGTTCACTGGCCAAACCCGGGCAGTTGTTATTCCTGATGGAATTGCGAGATTCTGAAACAGACCGTGTACTTGGCCGCGCGGCCGATAGCGCCGGAACGCCGCCGATGTTCGCCACTCCCGAGACCAACGCGACTGACTGGGCTAGTGTTGAGTCGGCAGCAGAACGCTGGGCCGGACTATTCCGGCAGTTCCTGGACAAAAACCTCAGCAACTAACCCGTCTTTAGCCAATGCGCTGGCAGCTGCCATGCGTGCATACGTGATTAACGTCTGTAGAATCATCGCAGCAAGCACAAGACAGCGGGGATACGCGTGCGACAGATAAAAGAAAGAAGTGCAGCGACTATTTGCGCGGGACTGATTCTGCTGCTTGCAGGCTGTGCTGCGCCGGTGCAAGTTGTTAAGACATTTGCAGATCCGGGCTATGCACAAGCCGCATTTAGCGATGTGCTTGTGATTGGTGTTGCGGGTAGTTATGACAATCGCGCCCTGTTTGAACGAACAATGGCTGCGCAATTGTCGTCTGCGGGTATTGCGGGGACAGCGTATTACACCGTCATCGGCCGGAATCAGCCGATTACCAGGAGTGACGTAAGTAATGCCGTTCAGGCACGTGGTTTTGATTCAGTTTTGCTAACGCGAGTAGTGAGCCAGGAAGTTAGCGCGTCAGAAAAAGCAGGCGCCTCAACCGCGACGGCGACGCGCAAGGATGACGGTGTTGTCGATTTGTTCCGTTACGATTACGAAGTTCTTAACAATCCCGGCACAATTAGTATTGCACACACGGTTGTACTAACGACGGAACTTTATTCTGCTGCCGACGAAAAGAGAATATGGGCCATTGAAACCACGATTTCTGCCAAGGAAAACGTTTCCTTGCTGATTGAAGACGCGGTTGCTCAGATTGTCGGGCAACTGCGTAAGGATCATATGATTAGTCGGTGATCAACATTAATACGTTTCGAATTATTCTGCTTCTAACCGTTTTCACCGGTTTGATTGGCTGTGAGAAAAATCCAACCCGCTTGCGGCTGGCAATTCCGACGCTAGGAGTCGATCAGGAGATTGCAGAGGACTTTTCGGAGCTGCTTGGCCGCGAATCGACGATAAGCGTTGCATTGACGGGCTCGCCGGTATCGGATGAAGCTGCGCTCGATGCATTGATTGCCGGAGATGCCGACATCGCGCTGGTTTCCAATAACATGCCGTTTCGGTCGGGAATCACGACCGTTATGCCGTTGTATCCAACGGTCTTGCATATTGGCTATCGGGAGGGGCGCGATACATCCAGCGGCGTAGAGCTGTTGCGGGGCGCGAAAGTTTTCGCCGGTGCGCCCGGGTCGGCGTCACGTTTAATGTTTGAGACGGTGCTATCCCGTCTGAAGCTTACCGCAGAAGACTTTACCTACCTGGATATCGGAGAGCAGGCTCCGGATGTTTTCGTCGTCTTTGCGCCGATCTCGCCAGATCGCATAGAGGATTTTCCCGGCTTCAGGCTTTTGAGCCTGGGGTCGCCCGATGAAATAGGTCATGGATCAGCAGTTGACGCAACGACATTGTTGAATCCACAACTGGAGCCCTTCGTCATTCCCATTAGCACATACGGTGATGCGACACCGAAGCCGGTTTTGACGGTTGCGGTCGACATGTTACTGGTGGCGAGAGCTGATCTGGATGTGACCGTTGTCTATGATCTTGTGCATGAACTGCTGCGATTGAGGCCAGCACTGGCCGCACTTCGACCAGGCTTGTTTCGAATGGTGTCGGACGACGTAGATTCCAGCAACTCAACCTTTATTTTGCACAAAGGACTACTTGCGTATACGGAACGGGACGCGCCGACGGTGTACGAGCGATATTCCGGAATTGCGGAGGTTGCCGTTACGGTTCTCATTGCTCTGATCAGCGCGATGTTTGCAGGCGTGAGAATTTTTAACATGCGGCGGAAAAATCGTATCGATGTTTTTTACACTGAAACAATGACTATCCGCCAATCTATCAGTGGTTCTCCAACCAGTGACGAACGGGCCACCGCCATTCAGAAAATCAGGGAATTACAAACGAAGGCATTCGAAATGCTGGTAGACGAAAAACTGTCGGCGGATGAGAGTTTTCGTATTTTCGTTTCCCTGTCGAACGACGTCTTGCACGAACTTAACGTTGATTCTGGCGAGCGCATTCCAGGCGCAGGCTGATTTTTTCGAGTGATTTAGCGACAGTTGAGATGCCGCAAATAGTTGTGTTGTAGAACTGTAGGGAGGAATCTATGAACATTCACAGAACATGTCTATCTGGTCTTTTCGCCTTGCTGATCTGCCCGCTCGTGATGGCGCAAGAGGCAGAAGTAGAGGAAGTTGAAAAAGGCGACGCAAATGTCTGTGTGAATTCTCGCACGATCAGGAACTTCGACGCCTTTACCGATGAGCACATATATGTAGAGGAAAGCGGAAAAAAATATTACCTGTTTACCATGAAAAACCGCTGTCCCGGATTGAGTTACTCTTTCACAATAGCGATAAAGGACACAACCAGTCGCGTTTGCTCAAAGGCTTTCGGTGAGGTGGTCTATAAGGACCGGGGTCGGCGGCTGATGTCGTGCCGCATCGATACGATAGAAACGGTAGAGAGCAAAGACGAAGCCATCGCGCTTGTAGAGCAACGCAAAAAAGACAAAGACGAGGCAAAGTAAAATCATTGGCCGGTGCAATGGCGTTGTAATTCGAGTCGGGCACATTAACCTAACGTTCCGGACGTCGTGGCGTCCATAAGGTTGCAGGATACTTTCGAATGAGTGAAAACACTGCCAGTCCTGCGATCGCCATAGGGCCCCGTGTACGCAAATCGCCATTTTTTGAGACGACGCTGCGTTACGGAGCCAGGGCATTCACTGTCTATAACCACACTTATATGCCCACCGCGTATTCGGATGCTGTTACTGAATACTGGAGCCTGGTTAACGACGTAACACTCTGGGACGTTACCTGTCAGCGGCAGATAGAAATCGAAGGACCGGACGCATTTCGCCTCATTCAGTTCCTGACGCCGCGTGACATGTCGAAATGCCAGGTCGGTCAATGCCAGTACATGGTTCTGACCGATGAGCGCGGCGGCATCATCAATGATGCGGTGCTGCTGCGAATTGAAGAGCAGCGCTTCTGGCTCTCTCCTGGCGATGGCGATGTGTTGCTGTGGGTATCCGGAATCGCTGTCAACAGTGGGTTAGATGTCAGAGTAATAGAACCGGATGTGTCGCCATTACAACTGCAGGGACCAAAGTCACCACACGTTGCCCGCGAATTGTTCGGTGACTGGGTCCTGAACATGAAGTACTACTGGTCGCAGGAGACGACACTCGATGGCATACCACTGTTGATCTCCAGAACAGGCTGGAGCGGCGAACTTGGGTTCGAGATATACCTTCGTGACGGACGTTATGGCGAGCAGCTGTGGGAAAAGATTATGGCAGCTGGCCAGCCCTACAATATTGCGCCAATCGCGCCGAATGTAATACGCAGTGTGGAAGGTGGGCTGCTCTCGTATGTATCCGACATTACCCGGGACGATGATCCTTTCGTCCTGGGTTTCGAGTGGATGATCGACTTCGACCAGGAACTCGACTTCATCGGTAAAACAGCACTACAGAGAATAAAAGCAAATGGACCTAAACGACGGCTCGTTGGTGTCGAGTTGCAAGGCGATCTGCCAGAGGGATCGAACGGCGAATTCTGGAAAGTCGAACGCGGCGGCGAATCGGTCGGGCACATTACGCGCGTAGTACGTTCTCCGCGGCTGAAGAAAAATATCGGTTTCGCCAACGTGCGTGTGGAAGATGCCGTCATCGGTGCCGAGCTGATGGCGTTAACGCCATCCGGCGAGAAACAACTGACAGTCTGTGAATGGCCCTGGTTTCCAGCACAGAAAAAAATGCCGAAAGAATTGTGATCAAATCGGGCTCTAGGTAGCCGGGTTATGCGTGAAAATGAATGCCTTCAGCAGGTCCCGGCAGGTATCCGCTGCTTCCAACGGCACCATATGACCGCTTTGGGTGACGACGTGCACTTCGGGGCTGGGCAGGTGATCGACCAGTTCGCGCGTCGCTTTGCGCGGTGCCATGCGGTCCTGACCACCAATAATGACCTGAATGGGTCCGCTTATTTTTGCAGCCGCTAATTTGCCATTCTGATAGGCATCGCATGCCTTTAAATCCGTCGCCAGCTCGTCGGGTACATTACGCCACATTATTTTCTGGCCACCGGACAACATCGAATTGCCTGGTATAGGGCCCTGGTGCATATGTCCGGCTGATCCAAAGCCCCACGACGTCATCATCGCGATGGCGGCTTGCGGATTGTTTTCGGCATTGTCGATCAACGCCGGGTTCACTGGTGTCGCCAAACCGCTGGCTATAAAAGAAACACTGCGCAGTTGCTGTGAGTAACGCGCGGCGAATTCGAGCGCGATCAAACAGCCTTGTGAGTGCGCGACCAACGAAATATTTTTAATGCCCAGCACTGTCACGACAGCATTCAGCCAGTCTGCCATTGCTTCAATCGATGTCAGTGCTGCGCCTTCTGAATGGCTATGTCCGGGTAAATCGGGAACCAGAACAGCATATTTTCGAAAAGCGAAGAAGCGCGAGTGTAAACCCCAGAACGTATGGTCGAGTCCGCTGCCATGCAAAAAAATAATGGCAGGTTTTTTGTTGTCGAACTCTTTTCCGCCAGTGGTGGCGAAAACCTTTTTGTCGTTGACCGTAAAGTACATAGTCAGGAGTTTGCGATTTTCTTTGCTGCTCGAAACCCGGTCTCGAAATCAGCCTGGATATCAGCAATGTCCTCAAGGCCGACAGATAATCGAATCATGTCATCACTGATACCAGCTGCGACCAGCGCGTCGGCATCGATCCGGGAATGTGTCGTCGTGGCAGGATGAATGATCAGCGTCTTGGAATCACCGACATTGGCCAGGTGTGATGCCAACTCAACATTTTCAATAAATGCTTTGCCGGCGTCCCTGCCGCCCTTGACGCCAAAGCTGACAACGGAGCCCGCGCCCTTGGGCAGATACTTTTTTGCCAGGGCATGACTGCGATGCGTCGACAGATCGGGGTGACTGACCCAGGAAACCTGCTCATGAGCTGACAGATACTCAAGCATGGCTTTCGTATTGGCCAGGTGTTTGTCCATACGCAACGACAACGTTTCAACACCCTGCAACAACAGGAACGCGTTCATCGGGCTCATTGTTGGACCAATATCACGCATGGCCTCGGCGCGAATACGCATAGCGAAAGCGCCAGGCCCGAACTCCTCCCAGAAATTGATGCCTGAAAACGGCGCATAGTCGTCGGTGATCGTCGGGTACTTGTCACTCGCGCCCCAGTCAAAATTGCCACCATCGATCACCACGCCACCAATCGCAGTGCCATGCCCGCCCATCCATTTGGTGACGGAATGGATGGTGATATTGACGCCATAATCAAAACAGCGGCACAGGTAGGGTGTGTTAAAGGTCGCATCCACCATGAAGGGGATGTGATTGTCGGCGCAGATAGCTGCGATGCCCTCGAGATCAAGGATGTCGAGACCGGGATTGCCGATCAACTCGCCATAGACCAGGCGAGTGTTGTCCTGTAGCGCCGCGCGAAATCCCTCTATGTCGGTCGGATCGACGAATGTTGTGGTGATACCGAAGCGCGGCAAGGTGTTTTTCATCAGGCTGATGTTGCCGCCGTACATTTGCGAGGAGGCCACAATGTGGTCGCCCTGCCCGAGAATTGCCGTTATCGCGCAAAAAGTAGCTGCCATGCCAGATGCTGTGCAAACCGCCGCAGATCCACCTTCAAGTGCCGCAATACGTTGCTCAAGTACGCCTACCGTCGGATTGGTAATGCGGCTATAAGCATGACCGCCGCGCTCAAGGTTAAAAATTGAGGCGGCGGTATCGGTGTCGGGGAAGACGTAGGATGTGGTCTGGTAAATTGGTGTCGCACGCGCGCCGAATTCACTATCTACGGTTTGTCCGGCATGCAGACTGAGCGTGTCGAAATGATAAAAATGCGACATCACTGCTGTCCCATAAAGACGAGTTTCCCAGTGATATGCTGAAGTGTTGGCGCAATGTTCCGGTATTTTTGCGGGTTTGGGACATCGCCCGCTGGGCGGGCTCCTACATTGCTAATTAGTAATGTAGGAGCCCGCCCA
>CAYOHF010000002.1:0-94377 GCA_964403695.1 uncultured Woeseiaceae bacterium
GACGCTCATATCATCCGGCAAACGGAGGATCGTCTGGTACGATGCGGAAAACTGCGGGTTACCAAAAAATCGGAACAGTTCAATCGCCGCGAGTTCCCGACGCTGCTGGCGAATTTGGCGCATTTGCAGCATGGCGAAAATCAAACCACCAACAACAATAATGACGCCAAGAATTTCCGCCATGTTGGCCATTGTAGAAAGATTAGTCATTACAAATATATCCAGTTAGTTATTTTCGAGTCGTCGTTTGTGCTGTCGTGTCGGTCAGACTTGTTCGAAGCGCCATTTTCCGCCTCTGAAAACCAGAACGCCAAGTATAGTCAATATTGATTCTGCGATGACTATAGCCAGAAATACGCCGTCCGGTCCGAAACCGACTGCGGTCGCGAGCCAGTAAGCAAGCGGAATCTGTACCAACCAGAAGCAGATAAAATTCAATATTGATGGCGTACGCGTATCGCCTGCGCCGTTCAAGGCCTGAATGACAATCATCCCCACTGCGTACATGGGGTAGCCGACGCCCATTATGCGCAGGCAGCTGGTGCCGTAGCGCAGAATTTCCGGCTCGGTTGAGAACCAGGAAACGATCTGTGGTGCAAAAGCAATCATGAGCACGCCGAGAACTGTCATAAAGATCGTGTTCAGGCGCGCTGCAGCCCAGGTCGATTTTTCTGCACGGTCGGGTTTGCCGGCACCGAGATTCTGCCCGACCAGTGTCGCCGCGGCATTGCCGAGACCCCATGCAGGCAAGATGGCAAACTCGAGAAGGCGCAATGCAATGGTATAGGCAGCAATCGGTGCGCTGCCGTAAAGGGCGACGATACGCATAATCGCGATCCAGCTGGCAGTCGCGATCAGAAACTGTCCGACACCACCAATGGATACTCTGATCATGCGTTTTATGAGCGCCGGTGCGATCACAAGATGATTACGCCGACAACGCAGGCGACCATTGCTGGTGAACAAGTAGTAAAAGAGATACACGACGCCGACACCGCGACCGATCGTTGTCGCGATCGCGGCGCCGGTTACGCCCATTTCGGGAAACGGGCCAAGACCGAAAATAAGGCACGGATCCAGAACAATGTTGATCGCGTTAGCGAGTGCCAGAGAGCGCAGCGCCACGGGTGCATCGCCCGCACCACGAAATGCCGCATTCAGCAGAAACAGGAAAATTATGCTCGCTGAACCACCCAGCAGAATGGCTGTGAAACCTTCTCCTAGCGCCACGACATCCTGGCTCGCGCCCATCATGCGCAGCAAGTCAGCAGCATAGTGGTAGCCGCTGATGCCAATTAATATGGCAAGCACGGCACCAACCCAGATTGCCTGCCCCGCGACCTGCGCAGCCTCTTCCGGATCTTTTGCACCAATACGGCGAGATATCATGGCCGTAACGCCCATGCCCAGTCCGATCGCCACTGCGTAGAGCACAGTGATCAAGGCCTCCGTCAGGCCAACGGCGGCAATCGCATTGGTGCCTAAGCGGGACACGAAAGCAATGTCGACAACCGCGAAAATCGCTTCCATCGCCATCTCGAGCATCATTGGAATCGCAAGCAGACCGAGTGCACGATTGATGGGACCGGTCGTGAAATCAGTCTCGTTATCTCGCAGGGCTTCGCGTACAAAAAGGCGCGTGCGTTGCCAGAGAGTTTTATCTGTTGGTATGTTTTCGTAAGTCATAACTGAATTATTTCTTGCTGCTGTGTGCGGGCGTATGAATCGCGGGTACAGCGGGCCGATCCGGAATCGCGTTGCCGGACACTCTGGAAATTAAAGAATGTTTCGACTAAGTGCGGGTGTTGAGTGGCAGCAGCAGGGCATTGTTGCCCGCATCAAAGCTGCCAGGTACACAAACGAGCCCGACCACGACGGCGAAGGAGATTGCACAGGTTGTCGTTTTCATAAAGGCTCGATTCCAGGCACTGCCTGAGTTTGACTTACGCGCGTCATGCTAACCGAACAATCAGGAAAGTCAACGGAGTTGTACTTGTCAGCTGCTTTGGGGTGTGACCGTCTGGATGTGATCCTGTTCTCTTTGCCACTCGTCAACGAGGTGCCGGTTGTCTTGTTGCCAGGGATGAAAATCTTTCCTGAAGAATCGCAGCCAGGGAACAAACATGCGGCGCAGAATCCCCGGCTTGCCGAACAGAAAATTCAAACCGCTCAGCCATACGCGGGGGCTCCATAGCTTGCCGTCAAGTTGCAGTATTATGCAGAGGTTGCGAAACGTATCTTTAAAGAAAAAGATTGTGCTGTGAATCATCGCCAACCGTCTCACTTTGACAGTGCCCCCTACAGCGAGATAAACATCAAACGCTACAGCCTTGTGTTCCGTCTCTTCCACGCCATGCCAAAGCCACAAGCTCGCAATCTGCTCATCTGCATCTGTAAGCGTGTCTTTTCGAGTCAGCATGTCGTGGGCCATGATTGCGGTCAGGTGTTCACTTGCAACCGTACCGGCCAAACGCCTGATGTCCGACAACTCGCGGTTGGCCCATTCCATGCGCGCCCGCTCATTTTTTTCGAAGCGGACAAGATCATAGCCACGCAATTCGCACAAAAGCTCGTTGTATTTCTGGTGTTGGAGTCGATGAGTAGCTTCCTGCGCCTGGAAACCACCTATCTCGGCCAGCAGCTGTGGATCACTTACCTGGTCTTTGAAATTCCGCACACTCTCTATGAAGAACTTCTCACCCAACGGAAAGAGCATAGACATTGAGTTGAACCATGCAGTTTTAAATACACTACCGCCATTCCAGTCTCTGGCAAGCGGAGTCTTAATATCAAAGGACTTTCGGCGTGGTCCGAATTTGAGGCCAGCGGGGCTTTGGCTTTGTGGAATGGTGGTCATGTCTGGATTGTAGCCCGAAAATTTCAGCAGTTTCGTCTATATCACGATGTTGCAGTACTTTTCTCAATATCAGGAATCGCCCTTGTCGCGCAAATCGTCTCTCAGCAAAGACTCAAGCTCTTGTGCCGTTTCCCTTGCGGATTGCATTAATTTTTCCTCGTCATGCTGGACCGCATGTTGTTCGCGCATCAAGCGTGCATCCCGGTCTGCAAATGTTTCGACTATGCGGCGCGCATGACTCTTTTCATGGCCCAGGTCGGCAAGCACGTGCTCACCCATTGCCAGGCTCGACATTAAGGTTTCACGATAAATATGTTCTATTCCCAAGTCCATTAAATGATATTCATGTTGCCGATTTCTCGCTCGCGCGACAATTTTCAAGTGAGGGAAATGTTTACTTACAGTCTCTGCAGTTTTCAGTGACGCTTCAATATCGTCAATTGCCAAAACGAACAATTTCGCGTTTCCCGCGCCCGCAGCCCGCAATAAATCCAGTTTCGAAGCATCACCATAGTGCACAATATTGCCGTAACGACGTACGACATCTACTTGTGAGGAGTCGATCTCCAGTGCCGTAAACGGCTGACCGATAACGCCAAGCAGGCGGCCAACAATTTGACCGAAACGCCCGAAACCAGCAATGAGAACAGCGTTGTGCTGTTCTGGCATTTCGTCATAGACCGGTTCGGCGCGCATTCTCGGTCGCGAAAAAAACCGCTCACTGAGCTGATAAACAATCGGCGTCATCAACATCGATACCGCTACGGCCAGAATCAATTGATCAACCAATGCCTGTTCCATAATCTGCTGATTAATGACAATGGCGAAGAGTACAAAAGCGAATTCGCCACCCTGTGCCAGTACGACGGCAAGACTCACAGACCCCTTCATATCGCAGACGCCGAATGCTCTCGCCAGAGGGAAAATTACGAGGGCTTTTGCGAACATCAGACTAAATACGATTAGCATGATTGTTCCGGGCTGCTGTGAAAGCAGTTGCAGATTGACCGACATCCCGACCGCTATAAAGAACAGGCCCAGCAACAGACCTTTGAATGGCGCGATGTCGGCTTCGAGCTCATGTCGATATTCAGAGTCCGCCAGCAACATTCCGGCGATGAATGCGCCCAAAACCATGGACATGCCAGCCAGCTGAACAAATAGTGCGGCACTGATGACGACCAGCAACGCGGTGGCCGTGAAAATTTCAGGAATGTTGGTTCTGGCTGCCATCCTTAGTAGCGGGCGGAGCAGGTACCGGCCACCAAGAATAAGGACACCTATCGTGGCTATCATGATCATCAGATCGCTTAGCTCGAAAGCGTCTGTCTGCGACGGGCCAAACATTGGCAGTATAGCGATGAGCGGAATCACCGCCAGGTCCTGAAATAAAAGTATGGCGAATGCTGCACGACCATGACTGGTTGTGAGCTGTTTTTTTTCCGCCAATAGTTGCAAAACGAATGCAGTTGACGAAAGAGACAGGATAAGACCGATGAGAATCGATGTTACAGGATCCAGGCCGAACGCCAGGCTGACGGCCGCAATCGCCGCTGCGCTGACTATGACCTGGGATGCGCCCAGCCCAAAAATCATTTTGCGCAGGACCCAGAGCCGTGATGGCTGCAGTTCGAGGCCGATGACGAACAAGAGGAAAACGACTCCCAGTTCGGCAAAGTGCAGGATATGCTCGGGATCACTAATCAGGCCAAGCGCGGCGGGCCCAATAACAATGCCGGCCAGCAAATACCCCAGGACAGCGCCAAATCCGAGTTTCTTGCTTAACGGTACCGCGATCAGCGCTGCGAACAGGTAAATTACGGCTTCCTGCAACAGACTCATAAAGAACTCCTGTCAGTAACCTGTGATTCCCAGGGACAATGGTGCTAAATCTTGTCAGTCCAGCAAGCTTGCAACAAGATCTGTTTTTCGCCAGCCCGGTACAGCGTACAGGGATGTACTGGCATTTGGACTTAGGTCATCGTACCGTGCTTATCGGTCGCTGTAAGCCATTGAAAATGCGTGATATCCGAAAACCGCGTTTCTCGGCTGGCATGGATGAAAAAATCGGGGTGTCCTTTTCAACAACCTGCTAGTGCCAGAAATGCACATTTTGTTTTAGACTACCACCAGTTTCCGGGGAGCTATTTTATGAGTGGGCAGAACAGCCATCGACTTACAGTGTTTTTCGCAGCGCTTGTTTCGCTGACGGTTTTGGTCGCATGCGACACCAGTACGACAACGGCGGATGATGCGAATACGGCGGCCGCTAGAAAAAACGTCGACGCTATGTCACGTGAGCATGCCGATGATGTTGGTTCGCCGAGTGATGCGGCGGGCATTCGGCCACAGCGTGCTGTGGTCACGGAAAGGCTGCCTTACGCCGAAGTCGATGATGAGTTGGTCTACGGGCATTTCGCATTTCCGGCAGACATGGTCGATCCGCTGCCCGGCTTGATAGTCATTCATGAATGGTGGGGCTTAAACGACGGCGTGCGGGCCATGGCAGATCGCTTGGCTGCTGAGGGTTATGTTGTACTTGCGGTCGACCTGTTTGACGGCAAGTCGACTCTGAGCCCGTCCGATGCTCGTGCACAAATGCTCAGTGTTGTCGAAAATCCTGCGGATGCGAACGAGAACATTCGTCAGGCCTATCAATTTCTCATGGATACGGCCCAGTCACCAAGAATCGGCTCGCTGGGGTGGTGCTTCGGTGGCGGCTGGTCATTGAATACGGCGTTATTGTTTCCTGACGAACTGGACGCCACAGTCATCTACTACGGCCAGGTGACTGACAACGAGGAGCAGCTGGCACCACTAAATGTGCCGGTTCTCGGATTATTTGGCGAGGATGACCGGGGCATAACCGTAGAATCTGTCAACGCATTCGAGCAGGCGCTTGAAAACCTTGGCAAGAATTACGAAATCGAAATTTACGCTGATGCGGAACACGCTTTCGCGAACCCTACCGGAAATCGATACAATGCAGCTGTCGCCGAGATAGCATGGAATAGAACGCTGGAGTTTCTTGATCGAAATCTGTCAGTCGAGGTCGATTAAGGGCTCATTTTCACTTTCAGTTGCCGGCGGTTCGCAAACCAGGCGCACGTCCAGGGGTTGTGACACGTACACAACCGTCTGATCAGATTCGCTCTCGCAGCGCAGGGATACATGTGCTGACAAAGCGGCTGATATTGTTAGTTGGTCTCTAGCGTTGTCGTTGCCCGCTCCATCTTCGTCGGTGACATAGCAGAAATCCTCAACAGCAATTGGGCCAATCTGTTCAGCCGGAATCCGCAGCGTAAGCGCGACAGGCACTCCGGCTGAGATATCCGCATCACCCAGAGTCTTGCGAGTATCAGCCACACTCAATAACAATGATGTCGGCTTTCGATTCATCATGCAGCGCACGCTAACCTCGAAACTGTACTCAAGCTCGGGTAGCTCGATGAATTTTCTGTTCGCCTGACGTGGCAGAATTGATGCAACAGGTGTATCCGCCACGACCGTAAGGCTGCTTTCCGGAGCCGATTGGCTCTTGCCGGTTACGGATAGAAACAGGAGTAGCGGAATCAAGCGGCTAATTTGTGCTGAGTTCATAAGGCAAGGCTACGATATGATCGCCAAAAAACAAGTGCTAATCTTCTTTACTCAACTTTAGTTGTCTGACAAGAGATACAACCGGGCATATGCGTTCGCTAAACATCACCTACAAAGTCGCCAGGCGAATTATTGTTACGCTCGTTGGTAGCACGATCTTATTTCTTGGTGTGATTATGATTATTACACCCGGTCCCGCGTTGGTTTTCATTCCACTTGGCCTGGCGATTCTCGGGCTCGAGTTCGCCTGGGCCAGAGCATGGTTGCGCCGACTACGCGAGCGCATCAGCACCGAGAGCCAGAAATATCATGGTCTGCGTGCGGAGCAGCACCGCCAGCGTGACTAGCCGCCTGCCAGGAATCCGGCGCGCGTGCCAAAAGGCGTAAAAAGAAAGGAGCCGGAGAAACCAAATTCGAAAATTAATTCAGTAGTCATCTGGCGGGTCGATCCGACACGGAACGATCCCCGGCTCCCAGGTTTTGACGGCACCTTGAAAGGGGGGTGGTGCCGCCGGACCATTTAAGGTCCTTGCCACCGGTCCGAAGAGCGGCGGATCACAGCGTTCACGCGGGTTGGACAATCAGGGGAGAGTTGTCCAGGTTGCGCTCGGCCGCTGGATTCGATGAATCTTTGTCGCTGCCTGTTTATCGATCGCCTGCGATTTTCGTTGAACTTGGGCCGATGAGTCGGATATCAAGATCCAGTTTCGTGTCCGCGATTACGGCGGCGATAGCCTTTTCTGCGGCCACTGTTGTGGCTTTTTCCGCCCGCTCCCGGCTGATTTCGTTGCTGGCGCTCACAGCGGATGTTTCTGCTGTGACTGCGACCGTTGTTTCAGTGTCAGCAATCGCTGCAGTGGTTAGCAACATTGCTACTAAAACCGTGGCAGTCATCCTGCCCGGGTTGATTCTGTGTGTCATTTTCTGCGTCCCTACAAAGTTAACGACAGCATATGTACCGTCGAATATATATTCCTACTAGTCTCTAATGCACAACTCGTGCCAACATTGAAATATGAATAAAAACAATGAGATAGTGACAATCATGTGTTCACGATATTTCGTAAATTACGGAATATCGTAACCAAAATCACGACTTTTCGTATACAATGCCGACATGATCACAATTGATGACTACCAATGGTTGTTTCGCCGGGCGCCATCTATGGCGACCTCAATCGGCGAGGATGGCTGCTATCTCGATGTCAACGATGCGTTCCTCGCACGGCTCGACTATCGACGCGAAGATATGATCGGCAAACGACCCGGCGATTTCGTTACCGCTGAAAGTGCTGTGCGCATCGAGACGGAGTTGCTGCCGATGCTCAGGCGGACAGGCAGGCTGGAAAACAAACCCATTTCTTTCGTTGCAAGCAATGGTGAAGTTGTCGAGTGCCTGACGAACTCGCTGGTCGAGCACGATCCTGAAGGTGCCTTTATTCGAACGATTGCGATGTATGCGGAGGTCACCGACCAGGCTCGTGCAGACTGGAAATACAGGCAGTTGTACCGTGCAACGCCGGCGATGCTGCATACGGTTGATGCCGGGGGTTGCATCGTGACAGTGACCGATCACTGGTTGCAGAGGATGGGCTACACGCGCGAAGAAGTCATTGGCCGTTCTATCATCGATTTTAGTAGTGCGGCGGATCGCAAACGATTGGTCAGTGGCCGTCTGCAGGCGTTGATTGACGGTGGCGAGTTCAGCAATGAAGAACGGCAGATGGTTACCAAAAGTGGTCAGGTTCTGGATCTCCTGATGTCCGCAATCTCGGAAAGGGATGCGTCAGGTAGCGTCCACAGAATGCTGGTCGCCTCAAAAGACGTCACGGAAAGAAAACGCACAGAGCGAAAGTTGCGCAAAACCCTGGCGGAGAACGCTCACTTGCGCGATGAACTGGAGCGCGAACGCGACTACCTGAGAGAGGAAGTCAATGTCGCATTGCACTTCGGCCGTATTGTCGGCAAAAGCCCGGCATTGAAACATATGCTGGCACAGGTAGAGGCAGTCGCCGGGACACCGGCCAATGTTCTTGTGCTGGGGGAGTCCGGCGTCGGCAAGGAACTCGTTGCGCGGGCCATCCACACTCAGAGCCCGAGGGCGGAAGCACCGCTGGTTAAAGTCAATTGCGCGTCGATCCCGAAAGAACTGTTCGAGAGTGAATTCTTCGGCCATGTAAAAGGTGCTTTCACCGGTGCGCACCGTGATCGGGTAGGCCGGTTCCAGTTGGCGGACACGGGCACTATTTTCCTTGATGAAATAGGGGAAATCCCACTTGAGTTGCAAGGAAAGTTGCTGCGCGTATTGCAGGAGAGCGAATTTGAGCGGGTTGGCGACGATGTCACCCGGTCCGTAGATGTGCGGGTGATTGCGGCAACCAACAGAAACCTTGAGGAACTCCTTGTTGCGGGCAAGTTTCGCGAAGACCTCTTCTACAGGCTCAGCGTATTTCCTATCGAGGTCCCGCCACTTAGAAAAAGAACAGAAGATGTGATTCAGCTCGCGCAGCATTTTCTCGAGCACACCTGTAATGATTTCGGCAGAAAACCACTAAAGCTGACTCGCGGACAGGCGGCATCATTACTCGCCTATGACTGGCCCGGTAACGTCCGGGAGCTCAAGAATGTCATTGAACGGGCAGTGATATTGTCCAAAGGCAACACATTGCGCCTGGATTTGTCATTACCTGAAACCACGGGCGCTTCCGCGGCTGCCGGGACAGCCTTGCCGGGCAGCACGGAGCATATTCTTACCGACAAACAAATGCGCTCACAACAGAAACAAAATTTTATTGCCGCACTTAAACAGTCGAATTGGAGAGTATCGGGCAAGGGTGGTGCAGCAGAAATTCTGGGAATCAAGCCGACGACGCTTACAGACCGGATAAAGTCTTTCGGTATCAGAAAACCTGGAAGTTGAAGAGTTTTTCAGCAGCCAATCGGCATACCGGTCAGTTAATAACCGTAGCAGTAGGAAAACCGACAAAACTATCGCATCATGGTTTCCAGATGCGCAACACAGGACCTGGCGTGGACAAGCTAAAACGAAACTTGATTTTTCTTTGTATTGTCTTATATCCGCTCACCGTTTTCCCGGCATCGAGCTTGCCGCTGCCGCTGCAAAGCGCGTTGAATTTTCGCGGTGTGCCGGATAACTCGCTTAGCGTCTACGTTGAAGATCTGCACACCGGCGAAGTCGTGCTGGCCTGGAATGAGGCTGAACCGCGCAATCCCGCATCGGTAGAAAAAATGCTGACGACGCTTGTGGCGTTGGATACGCTCGGGCCCGCATATACCTGGCAGACCGAGGTACACCTTCTTGGTGATGTCGAACAGGGCACTTTGAACGGTGACATTCTTCTGCGGGGTTTTGGTGATCCATTCCTTGTCACGGAACGCTTCTGGCAGCTACTGCGGCAGGTTCGGCAGACCGGGATAGACACTATTAGCGGTGATCTGCTTATCGATGACAGTTATTTTGACGTTGGCGAATATGATCCCGCGGCGTTTGACCATGAGCCATTGCGCGCTTACAACGTAGAACCGAATGCGTTGCTCACTAACTTCAAGGTAGTGCGGTACTACTTCGAGCCAGGCGAAACCCCGGTCAATGTTTCTGTTCGGCTTGAGCCGCCAATAGAGAATCTACAGATCGTTAACAAGCTCAAAGTCAGGAGCGGCTCCTGCCGGGGTTATCAACGAGGAATTACGATTACGCCGAGTCAGGACAAAAGTACGATGACTTTAAGTGGTAATTTTCCGGACGGCTGCAATTCGTATGCGATGGACAGAACCGTACTGGATCACAATGGATTTACCTTCGGTTTGTTCAAATCCTTATGGCAGGATTCGGGAGGAGAAATATCCGGGGACTGGAAAAACGTCTCTTACAGCGACGACCGTGAACCGTTGCTGACGTTTGCTTCCCTGCCGCTCGCCGATGTGATTACGAAGATCAACAAGCACAGCAACAACGTTATGGCGAAACAACTCCTGCTTACGCTTGGTGCAGAAAAAATAGGCCCCCCGGGTACTGAAGCGAAAGGTCGCCAGGTTGTCAATGAATGGCTTGCCGGGCACGGCATGGACCAGGATGAAATGAAACTGGACAATGGTGCGGGATTGTCGCGAAACTCGCGCATGACCGCACGCCAGCTCGGCGGACTGCTTCGGTACGCATACGACAGTCCGTATATGCCTGAATACCTGTCGTCTTTATCGTTGTCAGGACTCGATGGTACATTGTCGCGCCGCTTTCGTGGTGGTGCGCTTACCGGCAAAGCGCACATCAAGACCGGTTCCCTGGATGACGTCAGTGCCTTCGCCGGATTTTTTCAGGCGCGCTCCGGTAAACGCTACATAGTGGTGACACTACAAAATCACCCTGATATTCACCGCGGACCGGGTGAAGAAGTACAGGAAGCGTTGCTGCGCTGGTTATACGAGAAATAGATGCACGCGCACCCTTAAGTTTTCCCGGCGTCGGCATTCAGAGACATCTCTGGCACGCTAATCATTTGATATCTGTAGTAAACTCCGCCCTGCCGGAGCCATTGTGCACCGGGGACGCGATGCCTGGGAGGCGCGATAATGCGAAGCGCATTTCTTTTATTGATTTTGTTGCCGTTGGCGGCCGGGGCGGAGACCGCCTACGTCACCGATAATCTTCGGCTGGGCCTGCACCAGGCAGCAGACACCAGCGACCGGGCGTTTCGTACGCTCGAAAGCGGTCAGGAACTTGAAATTTTGTCGCGGGACCGAAATTACGCGAGTGTTCGCTTGCCCGATGGTGTTCTCGGCAACGTTAAAGTGACCTACCTCGTGTTCGACAAGCCGGCCAGGTTAATCGTCGCAGAAACTCAAGCTGCACTCGAAGCATTGCAAAGTGAGCTCGATAGTACCAAAGCAGCTTTCGCAGCGCCGGCTGCAACCATTGCTACACTTGAGAGCCAGCTTGCCGAGAGCGAAGCAACGCTGGAGACCAGTACAGCCCGCGTTGCAGAACTGTCTGCGGAGGTCGATGATTTCCAGGCACGGCATGAACGGTACAAATTCAGCCTGCCGTTCAAATGGGTAAGCGGTGCGATGTTTGTGTGTTTGTTAGCCGGGTTTCTTGGCGGACTATGGTGGATTGACCACCGCAGTAGAAAGCGCCACGGCGGAATTCGTATCTATTAGTTTTCTGTTACCAGAGTTATCTACGCACTACACGCAGCTTGTGGGAGATCAGATTTTCCGCTCGCCGGAGTATTTCAGGCTGCTGCAAACAAGCTGCGACAGGAGCCGTTGCGAATCGGCAACTTCGTATCTCTAAACAAATGGTCAATGTCCTGCTGATTTTTGCTTATGGACAGATTCTCAATTTGTTCTGCACTGATGTGCGGCGCGAATAAACGAATAAAGTCGGCCATGTAACAGCGCAGCACGGTATTTTTGCGAAAACCGATCCAGGTGGTACTGCGCGGAAAGATTCCATTGACCGGAATCGCCGTAAGATTGTGATGGTCTTGTGTTTCGTAGGCCATACCGGCAACGATGCCGACGCCCATACCCATGTGGACATAGGTCTTAATGATGTCGGCATCGCGCGCTGTAAAAACGACATTGGCTTTCAGGTCATGTTTTGCAAACGTTCCTTGCAACGATTTTTCATTGTCAAAGTTGAATACGTAACTGATCAACGGATATTGCGCCAGGTCATACAGGGTAATATCGCGTTTTAGTTTAGTAAGATCATGATCATTGGGAACAAGAACCGTTCTGTCCCAGTGATAACCTGGCAAACGCAGCAGGTTTCCAAATAACTCATCGCCATCGCTGGCGATCGCAAAATCAACCTTGTCGTTGGCGATCATGTCAGCGATTTGTTCGGACGTTCCCTGGTGCAGGTTGAGACTTACGTTCGGATACAGCGTCCGCAGCTCGCGGACGATATCGGGCAATACATAGCGCGCCTGAGTATTGGTCGCTGCGATGGTCAGTGTTCCTTCTTCTTCCTGGTAGAAATCAGCAGCCAGAGAGCGGATTTCATCCACCTCTGCCATTATCACCCGTGCGCGTTTCAAGACCTGTTCGCCCGCGCGAGTCACATGGTGCAGGCTTTTTCCTTTGCGCGTAAACAACTGCAATCCCAATTCATCTTCCAGGAGTTTGAGCTGTTTGCTTACACCAGGTTGCGATGTGTACAGGCGATCGGCGGCCGCGGTTATATTCAGGCCATTGTCAACAATTGCTATCAGATATTTTAGTTGTTGTAGTTTCATGCGGGCATTGTCGTCAGGTGTTGCCGGCTGTTATGCGTAGACCGTTGAATTACGTGATCGTTTCAGGAATTTGTACTTTTTTGGCACTTTTTTGGATTTTCCTGCTTTTACCGTCGATTTGCGTTTTTCTGTTTCGCATATAGCGTTTAGAAATAACAAAAGAAACCATATTTCGAGTCAGGCAGCGCAATTGCTGCAACAATTTCTCGGCTATACTGAATAATTAATCGTTATCTGTTTGATGCAGGATTTGGGTAAAAGGTTGCACAAATAATAAATCCGCATAAGGCCCAACCAGCAGCACTACAACAACAAATTCGGGGGACAACCACATGATCTACGACAGCATTTTGGACACAATTGGCAATACACCGGTAATACGCCTCAATAAGATGGCCCCTGATGGAATAGAGATGTACGTCAAGGTCGAGTCGTTTAATCCGATGGCGTCGGTGAAGGATCGACTGGCCTTTGCGATAGTGACCGCTGCCGAGCAACGTGGTGAGATAAAATCAGGACAGACCATTGTTGAGGCAACCTCCGGAAATACCGGCATAGCCCTGGCCATGGTGTGCGCCGCCAAGGGCTACAATTTCGTTGCGACGATGGCTGATTCGTTTTCTGTCGAGCGTCGACAAATTATGCGTGGCCTGGGCGCCAAAGTGATCCTGACACCGGCCGCGGAGCGCGGCTCCGGAATGGTCCGCAAGGCTGAGGAACTGGCAGAGCAACACGGCTGGATTCTTGCACGGCAGTTTGAAAACCCGGCCAACCCGGAATTTCACCGCCACACCACCGGGCCGGAAATCCTTATGGACTTCGCCGGCCGGCGTCTCGATTATTGGGTTACGGGGTACGGCACCGGTGGCACCATGACGGGTGCCGGTGAGGTAATAAAGGCGGCACGGCCCGGGGTCCGGATTGTTGCGACCGAACCGGCTGCTGCGGCTTTACTTGCAGGCGAAGAGTGGGCGCCCCACAAAATCCAGGGCTGGACGCCTGATTTCATACCCGAGGTCCTGAATCGGGAGGTGTTCGATGACCTCATTCCAGTCACCGACGATCGATCCATTGAGCTTGCCAGGCAAATAGCTGCCGATGAGGGCATATTCGTCGGCATCTCGTCCGGGGCGACACTGGCCGCCGCATTCGAGGTTGCGGACAAAGCAGACGAAGGCTCCGTAATTCTTGCCATGTTGCCCGATACCGGGGAGCGTTATTTGAGCACACCGCTGTTCGAGGGCGTCAACGAGGGATCGGATGACGACTGGCTGGCTTCACTGGCTTCCTAAGCAAGCGTGAAATAGCGGCCGCAGCAAGAGTGCTGCCCGGGGCCTCTATTAGTGATGATTCAGGCTGTTTCACAAAACCTGGCTGAGACCTCTGTCACAGCCATTCTCAGGTGCACGTGGCATTGTTGTCCGAGCGATAAATAATGCTGACCGAATAAGGGGCGGTGCGCGCCGATGGCTGCAGAAGTTCACAACCTGATCACACGGAAAAACATAGGCTCAGCCAAGGGGCTGTTGCAGTCCCTGGTACCCCGGGCGCAGTGTTTCTGTTTTTACGATATCGGCAGAAGTTGCGTCTGGAGCAGTGATGGCGCAGACGATTACGAGATCGACAATTTTGTTGCCGACTTACCTGGCAGCATTATTGCAGGTCAGGATCCTGACTCGAGCCATATGCGGCGCACGCTGACTTCTGGCCGGACGATGCTTGTGCTGCCGGTCTATGCTGCCAAAAATGAGGGCCTCGGGCTTCTTATCACCGTGTTCTCAAAAAACGCCGGCAAGTCATCCTGGTTCAATCCGAGTCTGCTGCAAAAAATTCTCGTGCCTGCGGTTCAGGTTATCGGCGACACATTGCGTCTCAATCTCGAACGGGATCTTGCCGATGAGCGAGCCGTCGCAGCGGAAAAAGAGCTGCAGCTCATTTATCAGATAGATGAGAAAATTCGTACCACATCAAAAAGTCATGCGGGACTCGCACAATTGATCGGCCAGAGCGGTCGATTCCTGGGCATTGCGTACAGTGTGCTGCTGTTGCCATCGAAAAGAATCAGAATTAGTGCGACGCATTCAAGCTGGAAAAACGTTAATCGCAAAGCATTGGACAAGTACCTGATCAACGAGTTGTTCCAGAAGCTTGAGGACCAGCGCTCGCCGGTGATATTCGAAGTTCCGGCGGTTAATGGATCCGACAGACCGTCAGAACAGGCCTACCAGGCGATGCTTTGCCCGCTGCTGGATCCGGTTGGAAATCTCGAAGGCGTGCTGGCCCTTATGTGCCGCGTCAGCAACAAACCATTCGAAGAATCCCATGCGCGCCTGATGTCACATATAGTCGGTAAGGTTGAATACGTTATCGAGCAATCTTTCGACTCGATGACTGGATTGATGAACCGCGGTGGATTTGAGGCGCAGCTGCACGAATCAATGAAAGCATTATCGGAAAAAGATGATGCACACCAGCTTATTTATTTCGACATTGACAATCTGCAACTGGTCAACGACACATTTGGTCGTAATGCGGGTGATGAAGTTATCAAACGATTTGCGCAGATAATTGAGCGCCAGCTGCCAAAGAATGCGGTTGCAACCCGACTGACCGGCGACGATTTTGTCATTCTACTAACCCACAGCAGCGCCGACGATGCGCTGGAGCTGACATCAAAAATTCGCAATCATCGGCATGAATTGCGTTATTTGCAGGGAGATAAGTCACTGCAGGTCACATCTAGTATCGGTATATCGATGTTCGACGCCAGTATTAGTGAAGGTGATGCGCTGACTGCGGCGAGAATAGCCTGTGATACCGCCAAGGATCACGGCCGCGATCGGGTCGAGGTTTACGACCAGCAGAATCAGAGCATCATCCAGCGTTACGACGATATGTCACTGGTGGCGCAAATCCAGAAAACCCTGGATTCTGATGGTTTTGAAATTATGGCGCAGCCGATTGTCGCTCTGTCAAAAGAGAATAATATCGAGCACTTCGAAATTTTGCTGCGCATGAAGGACGGGAAGGGCAACCAAATAGCCACGGGCGCATTTTTCTCTGCGGCTGAGCGTTACCAGCTCATGCCACAAATAGATCGTTGGGTGGTTTCAAATACATTGTCGCGACTGGCAGAACATGTCGACTACCTGAAAGAGAATGGTTCGATCTTTGCTATCAACCTGTCCGGACAATCACTCGGCGACGACGATATTTTGAATTTCATTGAAGACGAGATTGACGCCAGCGGCGTGCCTTCGCAGTCGCTATGTTTCGAAGTTACGGAATCGGCTGCAGTTTCAAGCCGGCACAAAGCGCAAAATTTCATCAATGTGCTGAGAAAGCGAGGCTGTAAATTCTCCCTCGATGATTTTGGCGCCGGATTGAGTTCATTCGCATATCTTAAGAATTTCAAAGTGGACACCTTGAAAATTGATGGCGGCTTCATTCGAGACATTACCTACAACCAGATTTCCGAGTCTATGGTTGCGGCGATTACCCAGGTTGCGAAAGTCATGGAACTGGAAACTGTCGCGGAATATGTAGAGACGCAGAAATCGAAAGCGCTGATTACCAAACTCGGCGTCGATTACGCGCAGGGTCATGCGGTTGGAAAACCGACTTCTTTCGATGGCATATTGCAGAACTTTTCGAGCAGCAAGCGCTCGTCGTCAGCCTGAGCCAGTTCCAGCACTGATGATATTCCCCCCGGAAACCCGACTATGGGTATTCCGGCCTTGCGCGCTACAGTAAACTTGCGGCAATGACCGCCGCTACCAACAATCAGGCCATGAGTGAGATCGACTGTCTTGCGGACATTCTGCAGCAATCGGTTACGCTCTGGTTCGAACGGCTGGAAGATAAAGAGCCGGGTTCTGCTGTCCAGGTCGGCAGCACGAATGGTGAGCTGCGAACGCTGATACAGCTGGTGGCGAGTAGTGAGTTTGCAGGCAGCACCTTGATCAGGGAGTGGGGCTGGTTCAAGGCCGCGCTCGAGCAAGGTGTGCTGGCTGAACCGCCGGATCAAAAACTGATCAGGGAATTCGCCAGTGCTGCCGGTTTCGCCAATGATGACTTGGCGCAAACGAAAAAGCGCCTGCGACAATTTCGCAACCGGCAACTGCTACATATCCTTTGGCGAACGATTGACCATACCGGCAACAGCAGCAATCTGCCGGAATCGCTGGCTTCGTTGTCGAATCTTGCTGATGCATTGATTGAAGCCAGCATGCGCTATGCCGAAACATCACTGGCGCCGCGATTTGGCTTACCCAGGAACGCGGCCGGCGAACTCATACCGTTGATCGTGCTCGCAATGGGCAAACTTGGCGGTCATGAACTCAACTTTTCATCCGACATAGATCTGATTTTTCTGTACCCGGAGGATGGTGAAACCGATGGCGAGCGGGTCTTAAGTGCGCACGAATATTTCACCCGCATATCACGTCTGATCGTCTCTTTGCTGGATGAAACAACCGAGGATGGCTTCGTCTATCGCGTGGACACACGCTTGCGTCCATTTGGTGAAAGCGGGCCGCCAGTGGTCAGCTTTGCGGCACTCGAGGTTTATCTTCTACAGCATGGGCGTAACTGGGAGCGTTACGCCTATATCAAAGCGCGCGTCATAAGCCCAAACGCATCAGTGGCTACAATAAATGAATTGCGCAACAACATGATCGCGCCGTTCGTCTATCGACGCTACCTGGACTACGGTGTTTTCGAGTCACTGCGGGATATGAAAGCGCTTATTTCTGCCGAAGTTCGAAAACGTGAACTTGCGGACAATATCAAATTGGGTCCCGGAGGCATCAGGGAGATCGAATTTATTGTTCAGTCCCTGCAACTGGTACGGGGAGGCAGTGATCAACAACTGCGTTGTCCCGAATTGCAGGTGGTCTTGCCAAGGCTTGGAGATGGCCGCGGCCTCACTGTAGCTGCCGTAGATAGCCTGCTTGTTGCCTACGATTTTCTGCGCAAAATGGAAAACGCGATTCAGGCTATACGTGATCAGCAAACCCATGATATTCCCGATGATCCACAGGATCAGGCGCGACTCTTGCTGGTGATGGAACATGAAAATTGGGATGCGCTAATTGCGGAGCTTGATGCACATCGACTTCGGGTGAGCGAGCTATTCGCGGAGGTTGCATTTCGTGCCGACAGCGGTCCCGGGCAATCACAACTGGTTGAGTCGCTGTCAGCGCTTTGGGGCGCCGCTGCGGCAATCGATGAGTGGGAATTCCTGCTGCGGAAAAATAGCTACGCAGATGCGCGCGCATTGGCAGCATCAATAGTCGAATTCGCCAATGCCCCGGTGCAACGACAAATTGGTGCAAGCGCACGCAAGCGTCTGCGGCATTTCGTACCGGCGTTACTGGTCTTGTTGCAGGACCGGCAGAGTCCCGATGTTGTTTGCGATCGCGTTTTGAATGTCGCGACGCAGATTCTTCGCCGCAGTGCGTACGTGGCGCTCCTGAATGAAAATCCGGCGGTGCTGGAGCGTCTCGTTACCCTGTGTGAAAACAGCGCGTACCTGGCGGAAGAAATAGCTCGTTTTCCTTTGCTACTCGATGAAATGCTCGATCCGCGTCTGTATACGACGAAAATTACTGCGGCCAGCATGCGCGAGGATCTGAACCAGCGACTGGAACGAGCCGGCAGTGCTGACAGCGAGCAGAAAGTCGAAATTCTTGGCAAGTTTCAGCGAGCAGCACTTTTTCGCATTGCTGTAGCGGATTTCAGCGGCAACCTGCCTATCATGAAGGTTAGCGATCGGCTGACTGAGCTGGCGGAGATCGTCCTGACCTACGCACTCGATGTCGCCTGGACGGATCTTGCCAGCAAGCATGGTGAGCCGTGTTTTACGGCTGAACAGGGGCAGCGCAAAGCCGGAATCGGGGTCGTAGGATACGGCAAGCTGGGTGGTATGGAATTGTCCTATCGATCCGACCTGGATCTCGTTTTTTTGCACAACTCAAGCGGTACGGCGCAGGAAACTGATGGTGCGAAACCGCTGGAGAATAGTATGTTCTTCGCCCGGCTCGCAAGGCGGCTGGTGCATTTCCTCACGGCTCAAACGAGCTCCGGGGCACTTTATGAAGTAGATACCCGGCTCAGACCCAGCGGTCGTTCGGGTTTGCTGGTTGTAAGTGTCGAAGGCTTTGAGCGCTATCAGGAAGAAAATGCGTGGACCTGGGAACACCAGGCGCTGCTGCGTAGTCGGGCTCTGGCGGGAGATGCCGTGGTCGCCCGCGAGTTTGAGCGTATCCGTTCAGAAACACTTTGCCACAGGGTACGCCGCGAGCAATTAGCTGCAGACGTGCTGTCAATGCGCGATAAAATGCGTAAGCAGCTCGATAAGAGCAGTGCGACGCTATTCGACCTCAAACAGGGGCAGGGCGGCCTGGGCGATATTGAGTTCCTGGTTCAGTACCTGGTGCTGAAAAATGCCGACCAGCATCCATCCATCATTCATTACCCGGACAATATCCGTCAGTTGGGAGCGCTGGCCGCAGTTGGTTGCCTTGCCGTTGCCGACGTCGAGCGGTTGCAGCAGACTTACAAGGCATATCGACTGTGCCTGCATCGGCTTGTGCTTGACGATGCTCCGCCCCTGGCTGCCGTTGACAGGTTTGCAGATGAGCGCAAATTTGTGGGTGATGTGTGGCAACGGGAATTGTGCAATCAATGACAGTTGTCGCGAGCGGGAAATGCGTTGTTATAATCTTTGGCTAATACAAATTTATGGGTGACTTACGTGGCAGAAAGAATTGGGACAGTCGATCAGAACCTGATACCGGCTAATGCACAACACAAGTATGAAGTCGTACATGAAGATTTGCCGCTGTCATGTCCAATGCCAGGCATGTACCTGTGGAATTCGCATCCAAGGGTGTACTTGCCTGTCCAGGACACCGGTGAGGCTATTTGCCCGTATTGCGGCGCTGAATACTACCTCGGTAAATCGTGAGGTTAAATTCCGAAAAAAACTAGCAAAATAAAACGAAAATCCTCAAAAATCTCTAAAAAATAATAATTGCCTAATTTCTCTGATAATTGCATTTATTTACCTAAACTTTTCTTAAATTTTATAGTTGGTGAAAAACGTTTAAATGCTCATTAAAATCCACGAAAATGTAAAAAGATCTGTAAAAACGATTAATATGAGTGGGTCCAGCAAATCTGCAGGAGAAGGATCAGAACTTTTTGTCAATTCAGAGTCGTTTCAGTGTCGGGAAAACGGTACGATTAGCCAAAAATACCGTTAAAATCCTGAAAATACCCTCGATTTAGCCTTAAGTATCACGAATTCGTTTTTTTATGCCGAGCACTTCATCAATGCTTTGCTTCACGCTGGACAGCCGTATCAGGTCCATCGCATCCGGATTCCGCACACGCTGTCCCCAGCGCACCTGGTCCACTGTCTTGCCAAGGAACCGGCCTATTGCGTCGGGATAAGCGTTTACCGTAAGCGCACGGCTAAGGTAAGGACCGGTACGATCAGGGTTTGAGGTGGCGTACAGCCCTATGACAGGCGTGCCAACGGTGGTCGCCATATGCGCCGGCCCCGAATCCGGGCAAATGAGAACATCAGCAGCATCGAGCAATGCCAGCAGCTGTTTAAGGTTGGTCTTGCCAATCAGGTTGACCGGGCCGGGATCACACAACTTGCTGATGTTTTTTCCGTACTCGATTTCCAGGGCCGAGTTGCCGCCGGTCAGGATTATCTTGCAGCCGTACTTTTGTTGCGCGTGGTTTGCTGCCGCCGCATAGTTTTCTGCGCTCCAATTGCGAAAATTTCGCGCCCGCTGACTGCTGCAGGGGCTTATAAGGAGCAGTGGCTGAGCGCCAAAATGGTGCTGCGTCACGAACTCGGTTTGCGCAGGCGATAGTGGAATATCCCAATGCGGTTTTCCCGCGAGTACACCTATCGCTCGAGCAAAACCCATCATCGCGTCCAGGACGTGCTCATTGCGGCCGGCCTCGATCCGCCTGTTGGTGAACAACCACTGGTAGTCGCGTGCACGGGAAAAATCGTAGCCAAGTCGTATCGGCGTATCGATCATGCGGCACAGCCAGTTAGCGCGCATCGACGCGTGCATGCACAGCGCAATGTCGAAGCGACGGCCGCCAAGCTGCTTGCGAACGTCTGCGTAAGCGGCATGACGTTTGCTCTTATCGAAAATGATAAACTCAATGTCAGGAATATCGGCCATCAGGCCAGCTTCTGTTTTGCCGATAATCCAGGTGATTCGCGTTTCGGGCCAGGCGTCCTGAATAGCACGAATGACGGCAAGCGCATGACAAGTATCGCCAATTGCCGAAAGGCGAACGACACAAATACTTTCCGCTGGCGATTGCTTGAACATTTTTTGGAAACCGGAAAAACAGCTAATGTCAAAACGGAACGAACAGGTTTGAACGACACCGTCGAGAAGACCAGAAACGGCGCTATCGTATACGATACCAGCCTTATCAACCAGATATCGGACGCTACGTTTACTGCCGGTGGTTGGTCCACGGCTGCGCCGGTAACCGGTGTGTTGCGCTCTGCCGGCAGAGGCAACACTTTGATTGTCGGTGATGACCAGCGGGAATATGTCCTGCGCCATTATATGCGTGGTGGCCTGCCCGGGAGACTTATTCGCGACAAGTATCTGTGGTCTGGTGAAGCGCAAACGCGTTCATTCGCCGAGTGGCGATTGCTGGCCAGGCTTATAACGCTTGATTTGCCGGTGCCTCGCCCTGCGGCAGCACGCTATTGTCGCTCCGGGCCGTTTTACCGCGCTGATCTGCTGACCGTGCGGGTCGCGGGGATCCGCTCTCTGGCGGAAAGAATCTCACAGGCACCAGGCGATGTTGAGTTTTGGGAAGGCCTTGGTGCGGACTTGCACCAGTTTCACGCCGCAGGTGTATATCATGCAGACCTGAACGCTTATAACGTTCAGGTGGATCAGTACGACAAGCTGTTCCTGCTTGATTTTGATCGGGGAAAACTGATGCCGCCGGGTGTCTGGCAACAAAAAAACATTAGTCGTCTGCATCGCTCAATGCGAAAAATTAAACGTCTCGAACCGAAGCTGTATTACGTGGCCGCAAACTGGAAACAGTTTCTTGACGGCTACTTCAGCGCATCAAGGTCGGCATAAGCATCGGCTAATGGTTCCGGTCGTCGCTTAAACTTTCGATGAACCCAGTAGTACTGCTCCGGGCTGCGGCGAATCTGTTCTTCCAGAAGTTTGACGAACTTCTTCGTGTCCTCAACCGGATCGTCGCTGGGGAAATTGTCGATCGGCTCCAGGATACGTATTTCGTAGCCGCCCTCCGGCAAACGCCGTGGAAAAAACGGCAGTACTTTTGCCCTGCCGAGTTTTGCCAGCGTGCTTGTCGCCGTGTTGGTCATTGCAGGAACGCCAAAAAAAGGCACCAACGCGGACTGTTTCCCGTCATAACTCTGGTCCGCCGCATACCAAACGATTGTGCCTTCACGAAGACTGCGGATCATGCTCTTGAGGTCATTCTTTTCGATCATTTTTCGCATGGTTACTTCCCGGTTGGTCGCCAGGAATTCCGTCATGAGGCCACTGCGAAATCGCCGATAGACTCCATCTATCGGCCCCGTATGCTGGCAGACAGCGCGGCCACTGACTTCAATTGTTGTAAAATGGGCGCTGAGCAAGAGCACACCATAGCCCTGATCCAGGGTTTCCTGAATATGATGCAGGCCCATTATGCGGGTCAATGCCGACATCTTTTTGTCGGATGCCCAGCGGCCGAGCCCCATTTCCATGACAGATGCGCCCAGCGCCTCGAAATGCTCAAGCGCCAGCTGGTTGCGTTCCTCTATGGATAATTCCGGAAAACACAGCTCGATATTGCGCCGCGCTATGGCACGACGTTCAGCACCGGCGCGATGCGCCAGGCGGCCGATAGATTTGCCGATTCCAATCTGCCACTGGTAGGGCAGATAGCAACTGAGGCGCAGGAAACCAAAACCGATCCAGGCGGGCCAGTAATTGGGTGTCCAATAGTGATATAGCGGCTTGCGCCCGTCTTGTTTCATGCGGTTGTGTGTTTATTGGCAGACCCGCAGTGTATCGGCAAGACGTTGGGCATGCGACCCGGACGAGGGCGTTTTATTGGGCTTATGACTTACTCAGCCAGGCTGTCACTGTCGTCGGCATCATGCGGGTTGAGCTCATCGCCCGACTCGTCGGTCGGCACACTCTCTGCTTCAATGCCGATATGAAATGCAGCGAAGCCCGGCATTACCACCTGGTTTCTCGCCATGCCGATAATGCGCCCCGAGTGCGGTGAAAATAGCCTGGCGCTGGAATTACTCA
Source organism: uncultured Woeseiaceae bacterium (assembly GCA_964403695.1). GTDB lineage: Bacteria > Pseudomonadota > Gammaproteobacteria > Steroidobacterales > Woeseiaceae > SZUA-117. The sequence continues at coordinate 23,064 of CAYOHF010000002.1, forward strand.
TCGGATCGGTTATCGTGCCAAGCAAATCGCCCTCGCGAACTGTGCTGCCGAGCGCCACGTCGGCAAGCAGGATTCCGCCGCGATTGGCGCGCACCCAGGAGGAGCGATAATAGACCGGTTCGGATTCGCCCCAGAGACGAACTTTCCTGACCATGCCGAGCGTATGCAAAAGTGTCTGCACACCCTTCACGCCATGCTTCACTTCCTGTATCTCAAGTTCCGTTGGCCCGCCGGCTTCTAGCGTAACGGTCGGAATACCTGCAGCGGTCGCCGCATGGCGCAAGGTGCCCTCCGCCGGTGTACTGTGCAGAATAACGGTTGAACCAAAACCTGCTGTCAGCGCCAGAACATCCGGATTGCGCAGATCGGCGCGCAGCTGTGGCAGATTTGAGCGCTCGAAAGATCCCGTGTGCAGATCAACCAATGCATCGCAATGTGACACTACGTCGTTGAAAAAAGAATATGCAATTCGAGATGCAGCACTGCCTTTAGTATTTCCCGGGAAATATCGATTGAGGTCACGCCGGTCCGGCAGATAGCGGGAGCCGCGCCGAAATCCCTGCAGATTAACGATTGGCACTCCAATGACGGTGCCGGAGAGTTCCGCCGGTTCCAGGTTGTGCATTACCCGGCGCACGATCTCTATACCGTTGAGTTCGTCTCCATGTACAGCCGCGGTGAGGCAAAGTGTAGGGCCTTCGAGGTTGCCGCTCACGACCAGTACCGGTGTTGCAATTGGTACGCCAGCGAACAATTCAGTGGCCGACCAGGAGAGTCGTTCGACCGTACCTGGCGGAATTTTCGTACCAAGTATCGTCAGCGTGCCAGGCAGGCTATCCTCCGGTTTTGCTGCATCTCCTAAGGAACGCTCTTGCCCGGCATCGGTCTGAGATTGAGGTATTGGTGACTCGTCACTGTCGTTCGTGGCCTCACCTGCCAGTGCATTGCCGGTAACCAGCAGCACAGACAACGCGATCAGACGCAATGGGTTTGGATTAACAGTCAAAGTCATTTTCATTAGTTCTTGCACGGAAATATAACGGGGAAAAATTAGGCTTGATCAATACTGTCAGCACGGGTAAAAGTACACTCAACCGCAGCTATTTTCTGTGAACTATTCAAGTATTTAGAGCCTATTCCTAGATTGAAGCGATATTCTGAGCAAATGACAAGTAAATTCCCGAAAATCCTCGCCGCAGCCCTCGTTCTCTGCATATTTGGCTCGGCATCTGCCCAAACTGAGGACCTTTTTCCGCGCCCTGAAGCGCTTGAACGTGATGTGAATTTCTGGGTTTCCATTTTTACACAGTATTCAACCAACGAAGGTGTATTGCATGACAATCGCAATCTGGCGATTGTGTATGAGAAAGTGCCGCTTCCCGGGAATGCCAGCCGCAGAACACGGCAAAGAACTTCGGGCAATCGCCGCAACCACTACCAGGCGATCCTGCGCACGTTGGCTGATGGCAAACGCGATAATCTTAGCGCCGAAGAACAGCGAGTCCTGGATCTTTGGCCGGATGATGTTACCAACAAAGAGCTAGCTGCTGCCGTCGGGCAAATTCGCTTTCAACTGGGATTGTCGGACCGCTTTCGCGAGGGGCTGCAGCGTGCCGGAAAATGGCGCGACCATGTCGAGTCGGAGTTCACGAGGCTTGGCGTGCCGACGGCGATTGCGGCGCTTCCGCACGTTGAATCTTCGTATAATCCGGATGCCCGGTCGCATGTAGGCGCGTCCGGCATCTGGCAATTTACGCGCAGTACTGGTCGTCGGTTTATGCAAGTAGACCACGTCCTCGACGAACGCAACGATCCATTTCTTGCGACTACTGCTGCCGGCAAGTTGCTTGCCTACAATTATTCGATCACCGGTAACTGGCCAATGGCGATTACCGCGTACAACCATGGATTGTCCGGCGCACGTCGCGCGATGCGTAGCCATGGTGATACAGCGTACGTCGATATCCTGCGCAACTATAAGGGCAGAACCTTTGGCTTCGCCTCACGAAATTTTTACGTTGCGTTTCTGGCCGCAATGCAAGTCGATCAGGACCCGCAAAAATACTTTCCGGGGGTTGTGCCGGACAAACCGATCGACTACTCGAGCTACACATTGACAGCATTTGTTGCTGCTGATGAACTCGCCTCGGTGCTTAAGGTTAGTGAGCGTGATCTGGCGCGCTACAATCCCGCGTTGCAGGCGACCGTCTGGCAGGGCAGCAAGTACCTGCCGAAAAATTACGACGTCCGTATGCCTGCCAATATGCTCGACACATCGATGTCGGAACTGGTTGCACAGATTCCGGATGACACTTTTTTTGATAAGCAGCTGCCGGACCTGTTTCATACCGTTGTTCGCGGAGATACGTTGTCGGAAATTGCTGATACCTATGAAACGCGCGTGTCCACGCTGGTTGCATTGAACGCTCTCGGCAGCCGCAATCGAATACGGGCTGGGCAGCAAATACGCTTGCCAGCCGCAGGCCCGGCTCCGGTAACTGTTGCCAGCGCTCCGCCAGCCGCTGCGCCGGAGCCACCACCCCCTGCGATACCCTCTGCGGTCGTAGCTGATGCACCGGCCATCGCAGCGATTGAATTGCCCGAAGAGGAAAGCCCTGGTCCGCTGGCGGATCAGGTCAGCGACTTTATCGGTGGCCTGCAGTCTGCATTGTTGTCCGATCCAAGCGATTACTCAGTCAGCGACGACCTGACCATTGAAGTTCATCCGCTGGAGACGCTGGGGCACTACGCCGATTGGCTCGGCCTCAAGACACAACGCCTGCGTGATATTAACGGGCTGGCATTTCGCACACCGGTTGTTGTTGGGCATCGTATAAAACTTGACTTCGGCATAGTGAATACCGAGTCCTTCGAGAATTTACGCGCTGATTTTCATCGCCAGCAACAAGATACGTTTTTCCGCAATCACACGATAACGGGCGTTACCGAGCACGTGGTCAGGCGTGGTGAGTCGATATGGATACTCTCACTGCGCAAATACGATGTTCCGGTGTGGCTTTTCCGCCAGTACAATCCGGAACTCGATCTGGACAGCGTACAGCCCGGCACACAACTTAACTTCCCCATCCTCGTGCGCAATTCAACTGACTGATGTGAAACCAGTTGCGGGAATAATGTTCATCCGCATGCTTCCCGTGCTGTTCGTCACGATTGCAGCGATCGCGTATGCAGCTTACGTTGAGGGTGCCGGTGCCTACCTGCTAAGAAATGCGATTCCGATGCTGGCGGTAATCATTATCTCTGCAGTGACGCTGTTCCGGGGAGCAGGGCGATGGGCCGGAGCGGGCTGGAGCTGGCCACTTGGCACATTGGGGTTTGCAATACCCGCCCTGGGTTTATCGCTTTACCTTCACTATGGATATAGCGTCGACCTTAATGGCATGTACAGCGAATCTGTTTATCCACGCGAGCTTTTTCGTTATCTGCCGGCATACACAATGGGTGCCGGTGCGATCGGCTTTGCAATTGGCTGGATTGTTGGACGCAACGTATGACGACGGATGTCGGACAATGTGCACAAGTCCGTTTTCACTGCCCGTCTGGTTTGTTAATCTGCACTTACGACGATGGCGAAGGAAATTGCTTAGGCGAGTAATTATATGGCAAGAACCGGTAATTCCCGTAGTTTGATCAGTGTTCTCATGGCGTTTGTTGTCCTTTGCGGGCCGCTTTCGCCGGCATCGGCTAGTGATTTCCCGCTCGCCGACAAAATTCTGGTTGAAAAGGGCAAACGAAAGCTGCACTTGCTTTTGAATGGCCAGACGTTTCGGACTTACGACATTGCGCTGGGTGTCGCACCTGTCGGTGACAAAGAACGCGAGGGTGATCAGAAGACACCTGAGGGCGTCTACAGAATGGACAAGCGAAACCCGGAGAGCGACTATTTCCTGTCCATTCATATTTCCTATCCAAACAATCAGGAGCGCGCGGCAGCGAAAAACGATGGCGTTAATCCGGGTGGGCAAATCATGATTCACGGCCAACCCAATACACCAAACTATTCTGCTGCGTATTACCGCAAGGAAGACTGGACCAATGGCTGCATTGCAGTTTCGAACTCGGACATGATAGATATTTGGTTGATGACGCCAAATAACGTACCTATCGAGATATTGCCGTGATTGGCAGCGTAAGCCGCAAGCTTGCAGCCAAGCGAAAACGGGTCTGAAATTTTGCCGCAAGTAAAAATCGTTACCGGATCATCGTTGCGCGCAGAAAGCGACGAAACCATTGATGCCGAAGTCTGGCCCGAGGGTAGCCTCGAGGTTCTGTCGCAGGCTGAGGCGGAACAACTGCGTAACCAGGGCGAGGGCGGTCTGCACTCATTGCTCCGCCGCTGCATTCTCGCGGTTTTGAATTCCGGCGCAAAAACTGACGACACGCGAGCGGTCCTGGAGAAATTTCATGACTTCGAGGTGGGTATCATTCAGCAAGACAGGGGCCTCAGGGTTACCCTGAAGAATGCGCCAACGTCGGCATTTGTTGATGGCAAAATGATACGTGGTATCCGGGAGTTGCTGTTTGCTGTCTTACGCGACGTCGTTTACATCAACTACGAAATTTTCGAGAGCAGCAGGTTCGATCTTGGGACCTCTGAAAACATTACCAATGCCGTTTTTCACATATTGCGCAATGCCCGCTTGCTGCAGCCAGCAGCGCGGCCGGATCTCGTCGTTTGCTGGGGCGGGCATGCGATAGGGACAGAGGAATATGACTACACCAAAAGAGTAGGTTATGAACTCGGCCTGCGGGCATTGAATGTATGTACCGGCTGTGGCCCAGGCGCAATGAAAGGCCCGATGAAAGGCGCAACAATAGGACATGCCAAGCAACGCATAGGCAACGGGCGTTACATCGGCATCACGGAGCCAGGAATTATTGCCGCGGAATCACCGAATCCAATCGTAAATTCGCTGGTGATCATGCCGGATATGGAAAAACGACTTGAGGCTTTCGTGCGCACTGCCCACGGCATCGTCGTATTCCCGGGTGGTGTCGGTACGGTAGAGGAAATACTCTACCTCCTCGGTATTCTTCTGCATCCGAAGAATAGTGACCTGCCATTGCCACTGATCATGACGGGGCCAGCTGCCAGTGCTTCGTATTTCGAAAGAATCAATGAATTCGTAGGGCAAACACTGGGCGCACAGGCACAAAGTCGCTACAAGATTGTTATCGGCGACCCGGAGAAAGTCGGGCGAATGATGCACGCAGGCCTTGATGAAGTGCGAAAATTTCGTGAACAACATGGTGACGCCTATTATTTCAACTGGCGCCTGGTAATCGACCACAGTTTTCAACTGCCATTCACAGCTACCCACGAATCGATGGGTTCGCTGGATATCAGTGAAGGGCTCCCAACACATGTCCTGGCCGCCAATTTGCGCCGTGTTTTCTCCGGGATCGTGTCTGGCAACGTGCGTGAGGATACGATGGCGGCAATTGAGGCGGGCGGACCCTTCGAAATTTGTGGCTCGAAAAGATACATGAAACTGCTGGATCAATTGCTTGCAGAATTCGTCGCAGATGGCCGCATGAAGCTGGCCAGTGACGCTTACGCGCCATGCTACCGAGTCACTGCCTGATCGGTGATTGACCTACCGTATTCTGTTAAACGGCACGCCCATCTGCTTGCAAGGCCCGCCTTATTAAGTAAAAAAGTCACATAACTATTTGATTTGTTGTCGGAAAGTGCCGGTTTGCATTGTGATGCAGTTCCTGTGATCCGGGTAAATTGCCGCGTAGCATTTCTGAAAAGGGTTGCACGAGCACATTCCTATGCAGGATAGCAAAGACATTAAGTTCGCCAGTGATTACGCCAGAGACGCAGAAGATGAGGGCGGCACGATCAGTAGTGCAGCCGAATCTGATTCGAGCAATGCTGACCAGTCTGATCCGGACGGTTGGCAGCAATATCGCCGGTGGATTTCAAAAGCCCCGGCACCTCGTGGTCGACGTGCTGGTGTTGATCCGTCTCTGTATACCTGGAAGGGATATAGAAACTGGACCGAGCAAGTAAAGCGTAATTGGTCTGACAAAGAATAATAATTCGCTGTACGATAAACGGCTTGTATTGCCAACTTTTCCCAAATAAACATTCGCTATACGAATAGCGGTTCGTTTTTCCGAGTTTTCCTTAAATAGCATTCGCTGTACGAATAGCGGCTCTTTTTTCCCAGTTTTCCTTAATTAGCATTCGTTGTACGATCAGCGACTCGTTTTTCCGAGATCCCCCAAAGATTTTTCCGGACATTGTGTGCAGCGATTGCACGCGCCTGTCTGCTGCGCTTTTTCAGGCGCTCGGATTATGTTGCAGGCCCAAAAATAACGTTATGCAGGTCCGCTCAAAAGTTCGAACGGGTTCTCTCTTTTGCACATTCATAGCCTCTTGTCGCGGCATCGCTTGCAAGCTGTGATGCGCCTCACGGTGAGCGGTATTCGAGGTGACTATAGTTCGTCTTACAGCACAAATGACAAGAACATGGACGTATGTCAAACAATTATTCAGAAAATGATTCGCCGCTAATGGCCCTCAAGAATGAATCTTCACGGCAACGCTGGGAAATGTTTCATCGTGCGATCGCGCATGCCAAGCAATCGAACAGCGATGCGCTCCAGGAAGCCGAAACGCAGCCGGCCGAGTGCAAACGAACCGGTCCGCTGCTGTCAATAGCCCGCTAGGCTGTTGCAAGGTTCATAACGGATGGAAGTTCTGGTTCAGTATCTTGACGATTTTGAAGATCTGCTTTACGCAATAGCGTTGCTGGCGGAAAAAATACGTAACGCTGTTCGATTTTTCCTATTTATGGCCGCCTCAATAACATTGCAATTACTGGGCATTTTTATTGCCCTCGTCAGCCCACCGATGGCTGTCGCCATTGCTTCATTGTTGATAGTAGGCATGCTCTATCGTGGCGTCGTCCACAACCTGCCGCTGGCCAAAGCAGCTGCCTGACCTGAGCTCGGCCAGCATTCCGACTAATATCCAGGCCGGATAAGCTTGAAAAACGGCCATTAATCCCTATCGTGTGTCTCCCCACGGCGGATACTTTTGCCGTAACGACCAATCTGAAACTATTTAGAAGCCGGGAGAATACGAAGTGAGCGACACGTCTGATCGGGAAACGCTGGGTTTTCAGACCGAGGTTAAACAACTTTTGCAGCTGATGATCCGGTCGCTGTACAGCAACAAAGAGATATTCCTGCGCGAACTGATTTCCAACGCGTCCGACGCAGCCGACAAGCTGCGTTTCGAAGCCCTGGCCGCTCCGAAGCTGTTAGAGGACGACCCGGAGCTCAGGATCAACATTTCCTTCAATGCGGATGACAAAACGCTGGCCGTGACAGACAACGGTATCGGTATGTCGCGCGACGAGCTGATCGCAAACCTGGGCACGATTGCGCGCTCCGGTACGGCAGAATTTCTGCAAAAAATGAGCGGTGATGAGAAGCACGATGCGAGTCTCATCGGGCAATTCGGCGTTGGTTTCTACTCTGCGTTCATCGTTGCCGATAAAGTTGAGGTTGCGACCCGCAGAGCAGGTTTGGCGGCTGACCAGGCAGTCCGCTGGGTGTCCGCTGGCGAGGGTGAATTTACGGTAGAAAGCGCGAACATCGAGAATCGTGGCACAACCGTCACACTGCACCTGAAAGACTCTGAAACTGAATTTCTGGAATCGTTGCGGCTCGAATCCCTGATTCGCAAGTACTCAGACCACATCGGCTTTTCGGTGTTGTTAAAAAATGCCGCGGACGAGAAAGAAGAGGCAAAAACCGTCAACTCGGCAACCGCGTTGTGGACTCGCTCCCGGTCCGACATCAGCGACGATGAGTACAAGGAATTTTACAAATACCTGTCGCACGATTTCGTTGATCCACTTGGTTGGAGCCACAATCGTGTTGAAGGCAAACGCGAATACGTAAGCCTGCTATTTATCCCCGGGACTGCGCCATTCGATTTGTGGAATCGCGAAGCGCCCAGGGGACTCAAGCTGTACGTACAACGTGTTTTTATCATGGACGATGCAGAAAATTTCCTGCCCCTGTACCTGCGCTTTATTAAGGGAGTCGTCGACTCGGCCGATTTGCCGCTAAACGTTTCAAGAGAATTGTTGCAGCACAGCCCACACCTGGATGCGATGCGTAGTGCGTTGACCAGGCGGGCCATCGATATGTTGCGCGGAATGTCGAAAGATTCCCCTGACAATTATGAGAAATTCTGGGCTGAATGTGGCCAGACGCTAAAAGAGGGAGTTGTCGAGGATCAGGAGAACAGAGACAAACTGCTGCCGTTGCTGCGCTTTACGACAACACACTCGGAGTCCGGGAAACAGGACCAGTCTCTGCACGATTACGTTTCCCGGGCGGTCGACGGGCAGGACAAAATCTACTATCTGCTCAGCGATAACCTGGAGACGGCGAAATCCAGCCCGCACCTGGAGCAACTCAAAGCCAATGGGCGGGAAGTAATACTACTGCATGATCGTATCGATCCCTGGATGGTCGATCATTTTGGCGAATTTGAAGGCAAGTCTTTTCAGGATGTTGGACGAGGCCAGCTGGATCTCCCGGAAGAAGAGGGTGAAGAGACCCAGGAAGCCAGGAACGATGAGCACAAAATGCTGCTGAAAAAAATCGAAAAGGTCCTGCTGGATCGAGTTGAGGCGGTGAACATCAGTCAGCGACTGGTTGACTCGCCTGCTTGTGTTGTTACGACTGAGCAGGACCTCGCACCACAATTGCGGCGTATGCTTGAAGCATCCGGCCAGCAATTGCCGGAATCTAAACCAATACTGGAAATCAACATCGAGCACCCGCTAGTCACCCGCCTTTCGGCAGAGACGGACGACGGGCGATTCGGTGAGCTGTCAAATATTGTGCTCGATCATGCTTTGTTGGCGGAGGGTGCCCAGCTCGAGAATCCGGCAGACTATGTACAAAGAATAAATCGCTACCTGCTCGATACAGATACACCGGTCAAAGCCTGACCGGTAGTCTGATGAAGACCTCTGCGCTTCGCCATTCTGCCAATAGTGCAAATTGGCCGGAGGTTCCTTAGAATTCGCATCCGGTTACAGGGAGCTGAGCACGATGGCGGACACTGATAGTAAAGAAAATGATATGCGGAATCGCCTGACGGGCGAACAATACGATGTAACCCAGTTGAAAGGCACCGAGCGGCCGTTTACCGGCCATTACGTAGATCACAAGGAAGATGGCACCTATCTTTGTGTCTGTTGCGGGTCTGAACTTTTCAGCTCTGAGCACAAATACAATTCCGGATCAGGCTGGCCCAGTTTCTGGCTGCCACTGGCGGGCGACAACGTAACCATTGCCCGCGATACCAGCCATGGCATGATTCGCGATGAGGCGCAGTGCAGCAAGTGCGGTGCGCATTTGGGCCATGTATTTGAAGATGGCCCGGAGCCCAGTGGACTGCGCTATTGCATCAATTCAGCATCGCTTGATTTCGACGGCACGAATTGAGACTTGGCTGATATCAACATCTGGCGGAAAAACACCTTGGTTTTTTCTCCATCATGAATCTAAAAACGCAGTTTTTGACTAGCTGCTAATCCAGGAAAGGACTAAAAAATGAAAATGTATCGACTAACAATCCTGTTCACGGCTGTATTGGCACTGACTGCCTGTGGCCAATCAGGCAACGAGCCTGCGGATGCCGTTGAAGAGACTGCCAGTGCCGCTGACGATACGGCTCCGGACTGGGATACCGCAGGAATTGAGTCAGTGGAGATTGTTCCCGGACTGTCAAAGAGGATCCTGGTGGAAGGTTCGGGCGCAGTGGCTGAAGTTGGCCATACGGTAGTTGTCCATTACACCGGCTGGCTCTACGATGCCGAGGCGGAGAATTTTCGTGGTGACAAATTCGACAGCTCGGTTGATCGTGATCAACATTTCGAGTTTCCTTTGGGAGCCGGGCGAGTAATCCAGGGGTGGGATCAAGGCGTCGCTGGAATGGAAATCGGCGAAACCCGCGAGCTGACGATCGCACCTGAAATGGGCTACGGAGAGCGTGGCGCAGGCGCCGCGATACCGCCTGGTGCGACACTGATATTCGTCGTTGAACTGGCGGACCTGCGCGGTCTCGGCATGCCGGAAGGTCTGGATATGCCAGCTCCTGCCGCGCCGGAGCAGCCGACTACGGAAAACTAATCCTGAACTCGATGCGGCGGTTCATTTGGCGAGCGCGAACACTATTTTCATCAAGCAATGGTGTAGATGACCCGGCACCGATAGCCTGCAGGCGCCCGGCGACAATGCCGCCGTTGATCATGTAGGTCATTACAGAATTTGCGCGCGACTCACTAAGTTGCTGGTTGCTCGACTCGTCACCGCTTGCGTCGGTGTGGCCAGTAATGGAAATCATCGCCGCAGGACAATCCGTGACGATCTGGATTAATTCGTCAAGCATTGAAAAGGTATTTGAGCCCAGCTGGTTGCTGTCAGGTGGAAACTTGATATTGTTTCTCTGCAGCGCAGAGTGGAACAAAGCACTGCACTGACTTTCCAGTGATGCTCCCGGCCGCAAAACGATGACCTGCTGCTGGAACACTGTCCCGGTTGGCAGGTTTTTGTCGAGTCTTGCAGCAGCTTCATCCCACGCTGCTTTTTGCATTGTTATGCCACGCACGGTGATGTTCGAATCAGAAATGGATGCAGTGGACGAGTAGGTTTGCGCGATCGCACGCAGCGTTAGTTCGGTGAGCAAGGCCCAACCAGGTGGCATTATCGTGCGTTGCCGAAATTCGAATTGATGTTCTGCCTCTGGAAAAAGTTTCAGCGCGGCTTGCCGCAGAATAACCTCGTGTGCGACGGAGCTGGTGTCGCCGGTTATCGATAATCTGGATTTGCCGTATTCGAAGCGCATTTTCGGGGTGAGCGTCGCCGTGTCCACCGCCACAAATTGCTCGCGAATTTCGCCTGCACTATTGGCTATCGATAATAGGATCGTGGCAAAGATAGCGGTGAAGGCCAGAAATATTCGTCTGCCTGATGACATGTTCAGCAATTGTCGATCAATAATCGCCGCTGTTTTTCCGGTATTGTAAATCGCGAGCCTGACCTATCCAGTCCTCGCGATAAATTCGACTTCGAAAGCCTTTCAATTGCTGCGCAACGCGGTCGATATCGTACTCGCTCATTTCAGCGATTTGATTGAAGCGATGTATGCCGAGGCCTTTCAGGGTTTTCTCTATAGCTGGCCCGACACCCTTTATTTTCTTCAGGTCATCCGTCTCGATTGCATCACTGCCGTTGCTTGCCGATAACGATTTGCTGTTGTATTCCGCAGCTGAATTTTGTTCCTCGACCAGGTCCACAGCGTTAGCCAGGGAGTGCATTCCAGCATCGTCTTCATTTAACAGGCTTGCATCGTTCTGCAGCGCTACCGCGGCGTCGTCGTCTGCAGAATCGTCGTGAATCTGATCCTGCAGCGCTGCCACTTCATGCTCCGAAGTGCTGGCATGCGGTTCGTTCGATGCGTCAAGGCCATCGGGCAAAGAGTCCGCGTCAACCGGTTCTATCCTGGTGTTGTCCGGCTTGACAGTATCTTCAAGCCGGTGAAGTTCTTCACGAGCACTTTCCAACTCATCTTCAAGCGAACGTATTCTTTGTTCGCGCTCCTGATATTTCTCAACCAGCGGCGGCACCCGATTTTGCCAACTCGTCAATTCGCGACTGAGATTGAAGATCTTGTCGTCTTTGTCTTTGAGAACCTTGTCCGATGCGGCCCCGCGTGATTCGCGACCGTCGTTTTCATGCTTCAGGCGATCCCGCTGTGCGATAGCGACTTCGAGTTTGCCGCGGAGGTCCTTTGCCTGAGCGTGGAGTTCGTCACGTTGCACGAACGATTCCTTAAGTGACCCGGAGAGCTCTTTGGCGCGATTGCTCGCATCCTTGTGCGATGCCTGATACTGGCTGATTTGTTCCATCAGGCTCTTGTTCTGCTCAGCGAGCCGATTGTGTTCGGATTGTTGTGACTCGATTTGATCCTGCCAGCCAGCATTGATCGCGATTTTTTCCTTTGCGCAACGATCGCCTCTGAATATCCAACCCAGAATAACGCCTACGACCAGCATGGACGCAATTATTCCGACATGTACAGCAGTCAACTCAGGCATCGCTCGTTATCCTTAAACCTGACTAATGTTGAGATAATCTATGAGGCCAGTCGCGTCCTGTCCATTTTATGCAGGACCTCACTTATCAGGTCCACGGCCCAGTCAATTTCCTCACGGCTAATGACCAGTGGCGGAGCAAGCCTGACCACTGTTTCATGAGTTTCTTTGCTCAGGAGACCACGATCCATCAGTACTTCACAGATTGACCGTGCGCTTCCCAGCGCCGGATCGATCGAAATACCAATAAACAATCCGCAGCCACTGATGCTCTTGATCAGTGGGCTGTCGATTTTGTGCAACTTGCCTAACAAGTAGTCGCCTAATTCTTTGCTGCGTTCGGGCAGTTTCTCTTCGACGAGGATATTCAGTGCCTCGAGGCCGACCGCAGCGGCCAGCGGATTGCCACCGAAAGTGCTGCCATGTGTCCCAGGTACAAATACTTCCATAACCTCACGTTTAGAGAGGAACATCGAGACCGGTAGAATTCCGCCCCCAAGCGCCTTGCCGAGAATCAGGCCATCAGGCACCACATCCTCATGATCGCAGGCCAGCAGGCTGCCGGTTCTGCCGAGTCCGGTCTGAATCTCATCGGCAATAAGAAGCACATTGTGCTTGCGGCAAATTTCCTGGCAGGCTTTGAGATAGCCCTTAGGTGGCATGACGATACCGCCTTCACCCTGGATCGGCTCGACCAGAAATGCGGCGGTATTTGGTGTGATCATTTTCTCGAGCGCTTCGACATCACCGAATTTCACAATTTTAAAGCCAGCAGGGAACGGCCCGAAGCCCTTCTGATATTCAGGTTCATCTGAGAATGCGATTATCGTCGTCGTGCGGCCGTGGAAGTTGCCGGTACAGGCGATGATTTCAGCCTTGTCCTTCTCTATACCCTTGACCTCATAACCCCATTTACGAGCTGCCTTTACAGCAGTTTCGACTGCCTCGGCACCGGTATTCATCGGTAACGCCATGTCCTGACCGGTAAGTTCGCAGATGCGCTGCAGAAATGGGCCGAGCTTGTCGGTATAAAACGCCCTTGATACGATGCTCAGCGTGTCTGCCTGGGCCTTCAGCGCCTTGACCAGCCGCGGATTGGCGTGACCATGACTGACGGCCGAATAGGCGCTCATCATATCCAGGTATTTCTTGCCGTTTTCGTCCCAGACAAAGACGCCCTCACCGCGGGTCAATACTACCGGCAGCGGGTGATAATTGTGTGCGCAGTAACGATCTTCGAGTTCGATTGCAGATGACATTGAATTCATTTCTCTATTTATTGGTGGATTGCATAAGGTCATAATTTTACAGCAATAAAGTGTAGACAGACCAGCACCGGTTGGCAAGCCGCCGGAATCTGTGACAGTACGGGATAAGGGCCTGCAGACACAGCCCGCAAGCAACGATAGGATTGGCTGCAGGCCCGCAGGGGGCCATATTGGCAGAATATCGGGATATGCGACAACGACCACAACAGGATCGACTCCAAATCGCCGGCCCGGCCGGCGCGCTCGAGGCATTGTTGGAGACACCCGCGGGGGCTGCTGCGACGGGTAGCGTTGTCGTCTGCCACCCACACCCGCTGCACGGTGGTGCGCTCGAAAACAAGGTGACGCATATGCTTGCACGCAGTTTTGTTGCGTTGGGATTCTCTGCCCTGCGATTCAATTTTCGCGGTGTGGGCGAAAGCGAAGGCAGCTTTGATGAGGGTAATGGTGAGATGATGGACGTGCTCGCGGCGGTCACCTGGACGAGAGAAGCTGAGCCGCAATTGCCTTTATGGCTTGCGGGATTTTCCTTCGGTGCTGCGATGGCCGTCAGGGCAGCGGTTGAATGCGAGCCCGCGGGTCTGGTAAGCGTTGCGCCTGCCGTTTCCCGGTTCGCCGGTAACCTTGCGAGCCAGCCCAAATGCCCCTGGCTGATTTTGCAAGGTGACCAGGATGAACTGGTCGACATCGAGGAGACGATAGCCTGGGTCAACAAACTGGATCCAGGCCCGGAACTGGAAATCTTCCCGGACACCGAACATTTCTTTCACGGCAAACTAATCCCCCTACGCGACGCCGTAGAAAGTTTCGTCCAAAAAAACTCGATAGCACTACCGTAGGAGCCCGCCCAGCGGGCGGCAGGCTTTTGTGGGTCATTCGGAGAATGACCCACAAAAGCCTGCAAAAGATCACCCCGGCACACCCGCCCCAAAGAACCTCCCGCCCCACAAAAACCCAAAAAAAAACCGGGGCAAGCCCCGGTTTCTCCCATCCGATCCGAAAAAGGATCAAACCATATCTTTCAATCCCTTCAACGCAGAGACTTTAACGGTCTTCGATGCAGGCTTGGCCTTGAACATCATCTCTTCGCCGGTAAACGGGTTGCGCCCCATTCGTGCTTTCGTGGCAGCTTTTTTCGCAACGCGCATTTTCAGCAGGCCGGGAACGGTAAACATGCCCGCAGCACCACGGCCGCCGAGGTTCTTTTTGATTTGACCGGAAAGTGATTCAAAAACCGCGGCGACATCTTTTTTCGTCAAGCCGGTGTCGTCAGCAATCTGGGCGTAAATTTCTGATTTGGTTGGTGGCTTCTTGCTGCTAGCGCCGGCCGATTTTTTTGCTGCCATGAAAAAGTAACTCCTGTAAAAAAAACGAATACGGGCGACAGGCCCGTATATGTACGGGCAATACGCCCGTATGTTCAGCTTCGAAAAGCTGCGCGACGATAGCACAAGATTTACGGGGCGTTAACCCGAAAATGGATTTTAGGTGCTTTTTTTAAGTAGTTTTAACAGCGTTAAGGGTTATAGAGCGCCGATAATGTCATTAGTTGGTGAAGAATTGCCGCTTGAACCTGACGTCCGTGGCTTCTGCCACGCCCTCCGGTGCAACGCTAATATCGAAGATCAGCGTTTCACGGTTTGCAACGGGCGTTTCACCGATATAGTAAATGGCTTCCTGCTCTTCAATCTTGCGCATCGTGACATTCTTGAGTTGACCAGTCAGGTTGACGGTCTTGACGATTACATTCGCGGTCACCGCTTTGTTGCTGCCTTCCCGCAGCACTGAAACATTCAGCATTGCCCGGTTCTTGCTGCGGACAATATTGTATTGCCTGGCAACTTCAGGAGGTAACTGATCCGTGGAAAGTGCGCTGAAATGCACAATATGTTCGCCGATGTCCACAAAGGAGTTGCCGGCATCTTCTGCCTGGGGCGCTGGAGTATCCGCGCTGGGCCCGCCGCAAGCGGCGCACAGAGACAGACAAGCCAGAGCGATGGTTAGATTGACTATTTTCATATTCCGCTTTCCCCCGAGACCTGCAGAAATGCCTTTGTCCTGACTATAGCCCATTGGCGGCACAGAGGAACCTATAATTCTTCTCCAGCGAACGCTGTCGATTCAGGGCTCTTACTTGCTTTTCGACACTTCCCCGGCCCAGTCAGGGATAGCTCGTGGTGCATCGATCAGGAAGATCTTGTCGCGCGCCGCGGCGCCTTTTCTGAGCATCACTCGGGACGGAGGTACTTTGAACGCTTTTGCCAGCTGTCGAATAACGTCCTTGTTGGCCCTGCCATCAGTTGGCGGCGCCGTTGTTTTTATGCGCAGGTTGCCATCTTTAACGCCCAGGATCTCGCTGCGGCTGCCGCGCGGGCTGACACGCACAGCAATGATTATTTCACGAATCTCAGGCAAACCGCGATGACCAGGTCAGACCGGAATGGGTTTGTATGCCTGCAATATGATAATTGCCGCCTGCAAAAGAATGATGGCAAAAATGGGTGAGACGTCGAGACCACCGATCGGCGGAATCATTCGGCGGAAAGGTCGCAGTACAGGCTCGGCCAGCGCATTCAACATCGCCGTAACCGGGCTGTAATTGTCTGGCGCGACCCAGCTCAGGATTATTCTGATCAGGATGATGAAAAACAGGAGATTCAGGCTGAGTATTGCCAGCTCAAAAAAAGCGGTTACAGCGATCGGAATGAAGCTCATGTCCAGTCCACGAATCGATAGCAGAAAGACCACGAGGAGGTACTCGAGGACCATGGCAACCAGGACTGTGGCGGTGTCAAGACGTCCGATTGCGGGGACAAAGCGTCGCAGTGGGACGATTATCGGCGAGGTCAGCCGCAATATCCCCTGTGCCATGGGGTTGCGAAAATCCACGTTGAACCAGGGTAGCCAGAAACGCAATAGCAGTACCATCAGGTACAGCTGCGTTAGCGTTTTCACAATGAAGTAGAGAGCTTGTGTCATCCTGATCTTGGTCGTAATAGTAAATTCGGCTTATGCCGATCCGGCATCCTGAGCCAGTTCGGCCGCACGTTTTTCTGCGGCGTCGATTGCAGCCGCCAAGATACCACGAACATCTGCAGCATCGAGGCAATCAAAGGCAGCAGTCGTTGTGCCGCCCGGTGAGCGCACCCGTTCGATCAGGGACGACATGGATTCGGTTTCTGCTGCTGCCAGCGAGGTCGCGCCGCGTGCGGTTTCGACAGCCAGTGTTCGTGCAGTTTCTGCGTCAATACCATATTTGACTGCCGATTCGATCATCACGTCAATCAACAGGTAAAAATACGACGGACCAGTGCCGGATACCGCCGTAACCGCATCCATCTTTCCCTCGGAATCGAGCCAAACGACGTGGCCAACAGCACTCATGATTTTCTCTGCCATATCGCGTCCGGCGGCACTGGTGCGCTCGTTTGCAATCAGGGCCGAAATACCCTGGTCGATCAGCGCTGGTTGATTCGGCATGACGCGAACAACAGACAAGCCACCACCGAGCCAACTGTCGATGTCATCAATTTTTGGGCCTGCTGCAATCGACATGATCAGCGGTTTGGACTCCTGGACGACACTCGCCAGATCCTCGCAAACTGCTTTCAGAATTTGCGGTTTCACTGCGAATAACAGCGTCTCTGCAGCCGCGGCGACGGTCTTGTTGTTGTCCGTAACCAGCGTGCCGTAGAGTTCCTTGCGCAGGAAATCGCATTGTTCAGGATTGGGTTCAGAGATCATAAGATCTGTTGCATGCATACCGCCGCGCAGCAAGCCACCGCCGATGGCCCGTGCCATGTTGCCGCCACCAACCAGCCCAACCTTGGTATCAATCATTCTCTCGCTCCGAACAACGCTGTACCGATACGAACCATAGTCGCGCCTTCGACTATTGCGGCAGCATAATCTGCCGACATTCCCATGGAAAGCGTATCGAGCGCCAGGCCTGACGCCTGAAGTGATTCCAGCATCCCGCGCAGTGCCGAGAATGGCTTTCTTTGCTCATCGAAGTCGTGCCGGATCGCCGGCAGACACATCAGCCCGCGCAGGTGCAGCCGCGGCAATTTGGCAATCGCCACCGCGAGCTCCGGCAATTCGGCCGGTGAAACACCAGACTTTTTATCCTCCGCATCGACGTTGACCTCGATACAGATATTCAGCGCATCCGCATGATCGGGCCGCTGTCGGCTGAGCCGCTCGGCAATCTTCAGCCGGTCAACGGTATGCACCCACTGGAAATTTTCGGCAACGGCCCTGGTCTTGTTGGCCTGCAGATGGCCAATAAAGTGCCAGGTCAGATCATCACGCCCACACGCGGTGATCTTGCCAATGCCCTCCTGTACGAAATTTTCGCCAAAATCGCGCTGTCCGGCGGATGCGGCTGCGAGAATGGCCTCCAGCGGCTTTTTCTTGCTGACAGCCAACAGACGTATATGGTCCGAAGGGCGCCCTGCGTCTGCTGCAGCTTTCGCCAGCAAATCTTGGATTTTACGAAAGTTTTCCGTGACTCTTATCACGTTTTGCTCCGGGTGCTTCGCTATACTAGGCAGTCATCGGGTCCGGGTTATGGTAAGTCGGGCCAGCCAAATTCTAGAGGGAAAAACATGGCCGTAGACGTTGCCCAGTTATTGTCGTTCGCGGTAAAGAACAACGCATCTGACCTGCATTTGTCCGGTGGGGTGCCGCCTATGATCCGCGTTGATGGCGACATCAAACGCATCAATATGCCGGCGCTGACCCACAAAGACGTCAATAGCATGGTGTACGACATCATGAATGACAAGCAGCGCAAGGACTACGAAGAGTTTCTGGAAACCGATTTCTCTTTCGAAATACCAAAACTGGCCCGTTTTCGCGTCAATGCGTTTAACCAGAATCGTGGTTCCGCTGCCGTATTCAGGACCATTCCTTCTGAAATACTGTCGCTTGAAGATTTGGGCGCACCGTCCATTTTCAAGGATGTATCGATGCATCCACGCGGCATCGTTCTGGTTACCGGTCCGACCGGTAGCGGCAAGTCGACGACGCTTGCAGCGATGGTCGATTACATCAACGACAACAAGCCCGATCACATCCTGACAATCGAGGATCCGATCGAATTTGTACATGAAAGCAAGAAGTCGCTTATCAATCAGCGCGAAGTGCATCGCGATACGCTGGGATTTAACGAGGCGCTAAGATCAGCGCTGCGCGAAGACCCTGATGTCATCATGGTCGGCGAGTTACGAGATCTGGAAACGATTCGCCTGGCTCTTACGGGCGCTGAAACCGGTCACCTTGTCTTCGGTACGCTGCATACAAGTTCTGCAGCGAAAACCGTTGATCGCATTGTCGACGTTTTTCCCGCAGCAGAAAAAGAAATGGTGCGCGCCATGTTGTCCGAGTCACTGCGTGCTGTCATTTCGCAGACATTATTGAAGAAGGTAGGCGGTGGTCGAATCGCTGCGCACGAAATTATGATCGGTACGCCCGCAATCAGAAATCTGATTCGCGAGGGCAAAATTGCGCAAATGTATTCCGCGATTCAGACCGGTCAGGGCCAGGGCATGATCACGCTCGATCAGAACCTGACCGAACTGTTGTCGAAAGGCCTTATCAACAAGGAAGAGGCCAGGTTCCGCGCAGTTAACAAAGAGAATTTCTAAGAGCTGGCTTAAGTATTAGCAGCCTGACAGGAGAGACAAGGAAATGGAACGCGAACAAGCAGTGCGATTGACGCAGAATCTGCTTAAAAAAATGGTCGAAAAGGAGGGCTCTGACCTTTTCATCACCTGTGGATTTCCTCCCGCAATTAAGGTCGATGGCTCGATACACAAAGCGACCGATACATCACTGACTGCCGACCAGTCTGCAATGATGGTGCGTTCAATCATGAACGATAAGCAGATCAGGGAATTTGACGCGACAAAAGAATGTAACTTTGCAATTGCCCCGCAGGGAATTGGGCGATTCCGCGTCAGCGCATTCATTCAGCAAGGCATGGTGGGTGCCGTTTTAAGGACGATTACCACTGAAATTCCGACCCTCGAAGGGCTGGACCTGCCGCCAATACTGAAAGATATCGTTATGAACAAACGGGGCCTTGTTATCGTCGTTGGCGGTACCGGCTCAGGTAAGTCAACCACACTTGCGGCAATGATTGGACACCGCAACGCGAACTCTAAAGGACATATTATCTCGATCGAGGACCCGGTTGAGTATGTACACCCGCACCAGGGTTGTGTGATTACACAGCGTGAAGTTGGCGTGGATACCGAGACCTGGCACGCAGCGCTGAAAAATACTTTGCGCCAGGCACCGGACGTAATCATGATCGGCGAGATTCGGGACAGGGAGACGATGGAGTATGGCATCCAGTTTTCCGAAACTGGTCACCTGTGCCTCGCCACTTTGCACGCGAACAGCGCCAACCAGGCACTCGATCGAATAATCAACTTTTTCCCGGAGGAGCGACGCACGCAGCTACTCATGGATTTGTCCCTGAATACCAAGGCATTTGTTTCGCAGCGCCTGGTGCCGCGTGAAACCGGCATCGGTCGTATTGCCGCGATGGAGATAATGCTGAATTCACCGTTGATTGCTGACCTGATATTCAAAGGCGCGGTTGGGCAGATCAAGGAAATCATGGCCAAGTCGACACGACTTGGCATGCAGACCTTCGACCAGGCGTTGTACACGCTCTATGATGATGCTGATATTTCCTACGAGGAAGCGATGCGCAACGCTGATTCGAAGAATGAACTCAGGCTGCGTATCAAGCTGGAAAGCAAACGCGAGTCTTCGCTTGCAGACCAGCAGTCCGAAAGCCTGCGAATTATGGAAGAAGATACGGCCAATACTTACTAGCGCGAAAATATTAAGGGTAACGACCCTAAACGGATTTGATTAACTAATGAATGTAAAACCGCTTTTTAAACTGATGGTAGAAAAAAAGGCATCTGATCTTTTTTTCGCACCATTTGCGCCGGCTAAAATCAAGATCGACGGCAAGATCATGCCTGTCAACAAGCTTGAAATGACACCGAAGATGGTCAAGCAGGCCGCCTTCGAGCTGATGAATGAAGATCAACTTGACACGTTCGCGCGAGAATTTGAACTTGATTTCGCGATCTCGGAGCCTGGTCTCGGTCGGTTTCGCGTAAATGTGTTTCAGCAGCGCGGCAACGTCGCGATGGTTCTGCGTTACATAACCGCAGAGCTGCCAACGCTCGACGAACTGGGCATGCCCGAACAGATGAAAGAACTCGTCATGTTGCGGCGCGGCCTGATTCTGATGGTCGGTGCGACCGGCAGCGGCAAATCGACGACGCTCGCGGCAATGCTGAATCATCGCAATCTGAAAACCTCCTCGCATATCATTACAATCGAAGACCCAATCGAGTTTTTGCATCCGAATAAGCAGTCGATAGTCAATCAGCGCGAGGTCGGACTGGACACCAAGTCATATGCCAGAGCGCTGAAAAGCGCCATGCGGGCCGCACCCGACGTACTTCTGATTGGCGAGGTTCGGGATCGTGAGTCGATGCAATCGGCCATCGACATGGCAGGTACCGGACACCTGGTTCTCGGCACGCTGCACTCCAATAACGCGCCGGAAACACTCGATCGGATAATCAATTTGTTCCCTCAGGAGCAACACTCACAGGTGTTTATGGATCTGGGCCATTATCTGCGCGCTATCGTTTCGCAACGACTTGTGCGCGCCAGAACCGGTAAACGAATTGCAGCTGTTGAACTCATGCTGAACACGCCGCACGTCAAGGACCTGATTCTTAAGGGCGACATTTCCGAAGTAAAAGAGGCGTTGAAGGACAGCGGAGAAAAGGGCATGCAAAACTTTGACGAAGCGTTGCTCGCTCTTTACAAAGCTGGCACGATCACACTTGAGGAAGCCATGTCGCATGCCGATTCGCGTTCCAATCTTGAAGCGAAAGTCAATTTCGGCACCTGATCAAAACGTTCGCGACGATTTCAACACGCCAATGAAAATTTTCCGATCTGTAGCAGATGACGTCGTTCACACCCGACCATGCCACTAAAACTCTATGGTATGCCGCGTTCCGGACACTCACATCGTGTCCGGCTCTTGCTGTCGTTCCTGGATGTGGAATACGAGCAGGTTGCGGTTGACATGCCAAATGCAGAGCACAAGGCACCAGAGTATCTGAAACTCAGCCCACTGGGCCAGGTGCCAACGCTGGTCGATGGCGACATAGTCGTTACTGACTCCACCGCAGCACTCGTATATCTGGCAAAAAAATACAAAGCAACAAACTGGCTGCCCGAGGATCCCGCCGGTGCTGCCGCGGTTCAGCGCTGGTTGTCAGCTGCATCCGGAGAACTTTACCGTAGTGTGGTGCAGTCACGAGCTGGCAGGCAGTATCGTCGTGATGTTGACTTCGAGCGCGCCGCGGCTGAAGCAACCAGGCTGTTCAAGTGGATGCAGTCCGAACTGGATCAGAGGACATGGCTGGCTGCCGATCACGCAACGATCGCGGATGTGGCTATGTATTCCTATCTCCGCGTGGCGGACGAAGGGAAGCTGGATTTAGCAGACTATCCCGCAATCACTCGCTGGCTCGCGGATGTTGAAAAACTGGAGCGATTCGAGCCGATGGTGCGGCAGTCTTAAGCTTTGATTGGTCCAATCAGCCGTTGCGGTAGATGTAGCTGTACCCGTTAATAGCGGGTACGCCGCCGAGATGGGCATAAAGTACTTTCGATCCGGCAGGAAAGAAATCATTGCGCACAAGGTCGATCATGCCCTGCATGGATTTTCCTTCATATACCGGATCAGTAATCATTCCTTCCAGTTGTGCACAAAGCCGGATCGCATCGTTGGTTTCGTCTGAAGGCACGCCATAGACCGGGTAGGCGTAATCGGTTTTCAGGATGACGTCGTCCGCAGTAATGTCTTGTCCGAGTTCTACGAGGGCAGCAGTTTTTTGCGCAATATCCAGAACCTGTGCGTGGGTTTGTTCGGGAGTGCAGGACGCATCTATTCCAATAACATTTCTGGCGCGCCCATCTTTGGCGAAGCCAACGACCATACCCGCATGCGTTGAGCCGGTCACTGTACACACAACGACGTAATCAAACTTAAAACCCAATGATTCTTCCTGCGACCTCACTTCTTCGGCGAAAGCGACAAAGCCGAGCCCGCCAAATTTATGTACGGACGCGCCAGCCGGGATTGGATACGGCTTGCCGCCCTTGTCTTTGACATCCTGGAGCGCGGCTTCCCAGCTTTCGCGGATGCCGATATCGAAGCCTTCATCGATGAGTTCAATTTCCGCGCCCATGATGCGTGAGAGCAATATATTGCCGACACGATCGTATACAGCGTCCTGGAATGGCACCCAGCTTTCCTGGACGAGTCTGCATTTCATGCCGATCTTTGCCGCGACGGCGGCCACTTGCCGGGTGTGATTCGATTGCACGCCGCCTATTGTTACCAGCGTGTCGGCACCCTCTGCGATAGCGTCCGGGACAATGTATTCAAGTTTACGAACCTTGTTGCCGCCAAACGCGAGGCCGGAATTGCAATCTTCACGTTTGGCGAAGAGCTCAACCTTGCCACCGAGGTGAGCAGATAATCGCTCTAGTTTTTCGATTGGCGTTGGTCCGAATGTCAGCGGGTAACGTGCAAACTTCTCAAGCATGCTGTTCGTCCTGGTGATCGGGGAAGACGAGGGCAGCATCGAAAACCGGACCATCGACGCAAACTCTCTTCATTGCTGGCCCGTCTCTGGTCTCGACGAGGACAGTACAACCCGCGCACCCACCGACTGCGCAGGCCATGAACTCTTCGAGAGAGACCTGGCACGGCACATTGTATTCACGCGCAAGCCGCGCCACGGCTTTCAACATCGGTGTCGGGCCACAGGTGAATATTTCCGTCTTCGCAAGCTCGTCCTTGCTTCGGGATTTAAGCCACTCTCGTGCAAGATCAGTTACGTAGCCGCGATAGCAGCCGTCAAAATCAGACAAGCTTGCAAGCCGTGTGGCGATGTTCCAGCTCTCAAGTAACGGCATGGTCTTGCAGATATCTGCAGGCAGCCAGTCTGTGATAATGGCGGATTCTTCCGCGTCGAACGGAAAGGGAATTTCCGAACCCATTATTGCCAGTGGTCGCCAGTCCGTGTTGTCATTCCAGAGTTGTTCCGCAAGAAAAACCATTGGCGGTATGCCGACGCCGCCACCGATAAGCAAGGTGTTGAGTCGATCGGGAGAAGGCGAGAAGCCATGACCAATCGGGCCGATGATGCTCATTTTATCGCCAGGAGTTTTGCTGCCCAGCGAACGCAGTCCTTCCC
Source organism: uncultured Woeseiaceae bacterium (assembly GCA_964403695.1). Taxonomy (GTDB): domain Bacteria; phylum Pseudomonadota; class Gammaproteobacteria; order Steroidobacterales; family Woeseiaceae; genus SZUA-117. The sequence continues at coordinate 46,809 of CAYOHF010000002.1, forward strand.
CAACAATCTTGAAGAGCACGTCGATCCAGCCGTCTGCAGGGCTTGCACGCATGATCGATAGCGGTCGTCGCATTGGAATGGATTCGTCACATTGAACATGCACGAAGCTTCCGGCGGTCGCGTGCCGGGCACACTGTGGTGCGTTGAGGCGAACAACGAATTGTTCGCCCGGAAACCGCTCTACGGTTGCAACAGTTGCATCTTCGACGAACAGTGTGCCGCGATTTTTCTGCGCGTTTGTGTCGTTCATTGTACGTCCATAGTTCTGGCGACAGTTGAGAGAACTGCCATGCGTACCGCCACGCCATTGGTCACCTGATCTGTAATGACAGAAGAAGAACTGTCAGCGAGACTGGATTCGATTTCAACACCACGATTAATCGGGCCCGGGTGCATAACGATGGCATCCGGTGCCGCAAGTTTCATTCGTTCATGGCTAACGCCAAAGTTGGCGGCGTACTCATCCATACCCGGTATGCCATCAATATCATCAATACGCTCCCGTTGTATGCGCAACGCCATAACGACATCTGCATCACGAATACCAGCATCGAGATCATGCAACAGCCGTGCGCCGGGGATTGTGGCGGAATCCGGTGCGAGTCCAGGTGGAGACACCAGGCGCAATTCTCCGACGTCCATCGTCATCAGACCTTCCGCTGCAGAGCGGGCGACCCGTGAATGCGCAATGTCGCCGACAATGGCAACCGCCAGGTTCTCGAACGCGCCCTTGTGCTGACGAATGGTTAGCAAATCAAGCAGCCCCTGCGTCGGATGCGCGACAGTTGATTCGCCGGCGTTCAGAATGCTGACATATCCATTGGTATGACTGGTGATGAATGCGGGAACCCCGGTCGAGGCATCGCGTACGACGAAGATATCTACCTGCATTGCCTGCAGCGTATAAATCGTGTCGAGGATACTCTCGCCTTTCGCTCTTGATGACGTATTCACATCGAGATTCAGCACGTCCGCGCCGAGGCGGGTAGCGGCCAGCTGGAAAGAAGCCCGTGTCCTGGTACTGGGCTCGAAAAACAGGCTCGCAATTGTCCTGCCCTGCAGCGCCTGCGATCTTATGACCGGGGTGCCTGGCGGGCTCAGGAATTTGTCGGACTGATCCAGCAGGTCGGTGATCTGTGCGCGACTTAAGCCGCGCAACGTCAACAAATGGCGCAACTGGCCATTTGCGGCTACCTGCAGGTCAGCGCCGTCTGGCCCGGTAGAGAATTCTGAAGGATTGGTTACGGACATCGCGCCGGCATTCTACTCTTATCTATCTGCCTTTTTCAGCCATCGTTCGGCGATTAGCAGTGCGGCTGTGCTGTCGATCATTTCTTTGCGAATACGTCCACGGCGGCCTTCGGCGCGCTCGGCGCGCAACAGCTGTTCTGCCTCTACCGAGGTATAGCGTTCGTCTACAGAGTCTACCGGCAGCCCGAACTGCGTCAGGTCCTGTATGAATAGATCAACAAGTTTGGTCACCGTTGATGCTGAACCATCGGCGTGCAAAGGCATACCGACGACAAGGCGCGCCGGACCCCACTCCCGGATCAGCCTCTGGATGTGATCCCAGTCCGGTCCGTTTTCCGAGTTCCTGATTACTCCGAGCGGGTTGGCCGATTCGGTCACCTGCTGGCCGACGGCGACACCAATACGCCGCGAGCCAAAATCGAATGCCAGGATCGTCTCAGGCGTGCCCGGCATGCACAGAGATCTTGTTGATGTCGATGCCGATGGTTTTTGCAGCTACGCTCCATCGATCGGGGAAGGGTACGTCGAAGATGATTTCCGGGCTTGCCGGTACAGTCAACCAGGTGTTGCTGAGCATTTCCTGTTCAAGTTGCCCGGCATCCCAGCCGGCATAACCAAGTGCGACGAGCGACTGTTCGGGGCCGGTACCCGCCGCCATAGCGTCGAGAACATCGCGTGACAAGGTGAGGTGAATATCCGGGGACACGGCAACTGAGCTGTCGTAACTCGCCCCCGGGTTGTGCAATACGAAACCTCTTTCGCGCGCGACGGGTCCGCCACTTAGCACGGGGCAATTCGCGATCTCCTGATCTGCATCCGTTAATGCCAGTTGCTCGAAAAGACCGCCGAGATTCAGCGTAGTCGGACGATTGACGATAACCCCGAGGGCACCTTCCGCGTTGTGTTCACAGATGAGCGTAACCGTACTGTTGAAGTTCGGATCTGCCAATCCCGGCATGGCGATCAGCAGCTGGTTGCTGAGTGAACCTGCGAGTTCCATAAGCCCAGTATCGACCCTGCCGGGGCAGGACACAACCAATAACCCGATATTTCAACAATCGTGAAATTCGCGGCTAAAGCCGCTCCCAATAGCAAGGTGAAATCCAACCAGCCCAAGAATTGCGCGCACAACAATTGTAGCCAACCTACCTTATTCAGAGCCTGAAAATTGTCGCAAGGTCCCGTAGGAGCCCGCCGTACGATAGATGCACATCCTCAAATCCGGAGATTCACGGTCTATCGGCACGGGCGACAAACATTCATTGGCATGTTGAAAACATGCCAATGAATGTTTGCAAAACATCAACCCGGCACGCCCGCTAAAACGAAGTCACCCGCCACCATCGGCCATGGCGAACTCGCCCGCTAGGCGGGCTCCTACAGGTGCTATCTAAAATTGTCGGGGATCTCGTTGCCTAATTAGTACTAGCAGTAGCCTGCACGCCCGACTGATTGAATTGCCATTTATAAGCAAATCGCAACTGATCATAATCCACCCGAATAGCCTCCGGAAAAGGATCAAACGGCGCAGCCCGGCGCAAGATATTAAGCGCAGCCTGATCAAGCACCTTCGATCCCGAAGTTTTGCGCACAATAACCTGTTGCAACTGGCCGGATGCGTTGATGGTTACCTCGAGCGTCGGGCTGCCACTAATCCCGTCAATCAGTCGCTGTTCCGGAAAATACTTCAGACCGACAGTTTCGATTTTCGTTTTCCAACTATTCAGATAACCGGCGATCTTGGATTCGCGGGTATCGACACTGGTCACCAGTTCGCGCGGATTGTCGTCATGAATTGCAGCATTGGCGTAATCGTCTTGCGGCAGTGGCATAGTGAATTGCACGCCAGCTTCGAGTTCGGCCGCACGCGATTCTTCTGTCATTGGATCTTCGCGCGGTCTGTCAAGAATATTGCGTGACTCATCTGCGCGAGTAGTCAGGACCTGGTCTGCGACGTCCTGGACTATCGAAGATTCGTCGAGGCTGTCCCCATCTGCGCTACCTGCGTTGTCAACCGGAACCACGCTTGCCATCCGCGAACTTGGCCGGGTTTGTTCCTGGGTATTGCCGGCACCTTGCTGGTTTGCTTGTGCGAGATATTGCGCGTTCTCGGGTTCTGCTGCGGTCGGGTCAGGGTCGGCAACAATAGTAACTTCCAGGGATATCGATTCGGCGAAGTCATCACCGAGGACCGCATTGAAGGTAACCCCGATAATCAGAATGCCGTGCACCAGGGCGGCCAGGAAAAGCATAGGGGGCAGCCGGTCCGGCGCGGGGCTGGACGCGAGCACGAATTGATCGATCGAATTGCCAGATTCGATTCCATCAGTGTTTGATTTTAGTTCAGCCATTACCCAAGCAGGCGAGTAGAAAGAAAACCCTGATACCCCCATTGTGTCACAGGAAATCAACGATTTGTCCAGTTTACCTGTATCCCCCTGGCAGCAGTGAGACGTAAGTCACCCGCACGAACGACGTTTTCACTGTGAAATTAAGGTAAATAGGCTGTAGTTACGTGATTCTCGCAACTGTCGCGGGTCAACGCAGCCGTTTTTCAATCGCGTCGAACAGAGTGGCCGCTATATTCAGGTCAAAGGCCGTATCCAGTTCCCGGATGCCGGTCGGGCTGGTGACATTGACTTCTGTCATGAAGTCACCGATTACGTCGATGCCGGCGAAAATAACGCCGCGTTCTTTTAATACCGGTCCGACCTGTGCACAGATCCAGCGGTCACGTTCCGTGAGTTCCCGCGCCTCACCCACAGCGCCCATCACCAGGTTGCCGCGGTTGTCGTCCGCTGGTGGAATCCGTGCCAGCGCGTAGGGGACAGCTTCACCGTCAACCAGCAAGATACGTTTATCGCCCGCAGTGATTTCGGGAATGTAAACCTGAGCCATTGCAAATCGATTGCCGTTGTCGGTCAGCGTTTCGAATATGACATTGGCATTGTTGTCGCCGTCAATGACGACGAAAATTGACTTGCCACCCATGCCATCGAGTGGTTTCACCACGATGCGCCCATGTTCCTGCAGAAATTCCTTCATTTCGGCCATGGAGCGGGTGATCAGCGTAAGCGGCGCACAATCTGCGAACCATGCGGTGTACGCTTTTTCGTTCATGTCCCGCAAAGCCTGCGGCTGGTTGACGATCAATGCGCCGGCACTTTCAGCCCGATCGAGAATATAGGTGGTATAGATGTACTCCATATCAAACGGTGGATCCTTACGCATCAGGATGGCGTCCATATCTCCCAGGCGAATATCCTGTTGCGCACCTTTTTCGAACCAGTTGACCGGGTCATCGGCGACCCGCAACAGCGTTGAGCGTCCCAGGGCAACACCAGCCATCAGCTTGAGGTCTTTTTGCAGCAGGTAATGGATCTCCGCGCCACGCTGCTGGGCTTCGAGAAGCATTGCGAGCGAGCTGTCTTTTTTCGGTGTAATTGACTCGATCGGGTCCATTACGACACCGATGCGGAGGGTTTTTGCTGACATAGATTGGTCCCGGGTGCTTTCGATTTTGGCCAGTCGTTCGTGCCGCCACTATACAGCTCACTTACGGGCTGTGGAGCCTGTCGTAGCGGCATTTTGGTCAATATGGTACAAGTCATTCCTCTCGACAAAGATTATGCAAAATTTAATTCAATTTGGGTGTGTCGGGCCTGTTGGTGAGGGATACGAGCTCGACAGGGTTCGTTAATGGGCGAGGAAATCCGGTGTCAAATAATGCTGCACGAGGTCTGAACGGTCTCAAAATACTGGTTGTGGATGACAGTAAAACGATTCGCCGTACCGCTGAGACGTTGCTCTCAAGGGAAGGTTGCCAGGTATTTACTGCGATTGACGGCTTCGATGCCCTGTCAAAGATTGCGGATCACCAGCCTGATCTCATATTCGTCGACATCATGATGCCGCGCCTGGATGGTTACCAAACCTGTTCACTGATCAAACACAACAAGGTATTTAAGAAGACGCCGGTCATAATGCTGTCGAGCAAAGATGGTCTGTTTGATCGCGCGCGCGGCCGCATCGTTGGTTCCGAACAGTACCTGACCAAGCCATTTACCAAAGATGAGCTGTTGGGCGCAATTTCCAACCAGATCAATTGAGGAATTGTAGATGTCTGTAATCCTGATCATTGACGACTCACCAACCGAATTGCACCTGTTTCAAAACATGCTTGAGAAAAGCGGTTTTGAAACCATCGTGGCGGATAGTGGCGAAGACGGTATACGCCAGGCTGAAGTATCACGGCCGGACTGCATCCTGATGGATGTCGTGATGCCCGGCATGAATGGTTTTCAAGCCACACGAAAACTCACTCAGGATCCAAGAACATCGAGTATTCCGGTCATCATGATTACGACCAAGGACCAGGAGACGGACAAAATCTGGGGCATGCGCCAGGGTGCTGTCGAATACATCGTTAAACCGATCGGGCAAAAGGATCTCGTTGCCAGGATCAATGCAGTAATGGCTGACTGAATGAGCGCTGCCCCGGACCTGGAGTCACTGGTTGAGCAGCCATTCGAACTGCTCCAGGAGCTTGAGCGGCGTAGCCGTGTGGCTATTGCCGGTGTGGGCACGGGCTCGCTTTCGGATGAATGGGTTGGTATCGGTTTTCGTATTGGCGAGGAACAATTTGTCGCCAGCCGGGACGAGGTACGAGAGGTGTTGATGTTGCCTGAGTCAATTACGCGAGTGCCCGGCGCAAAGCGTTGGGTGCTGGGCATTGCAAACCTCCGTGGTCACTTGTTGCCACTGGTTGATCTGAAAATGATGTTGGGGAGCGGTCGCACTTCAATGCGCCGGATGACGCGCGTGATATCAGTTAATCATCGCGACATACCGGCCGGGCTGGTGGTCGATGAAGTACAGGGATTCAGGCGCTTTATGGACAGTGAGTACACCGATCAGTGGTCGCAGACCGCCGTTCGTTGCGATCGCTATGTCAGCGGCGCTTATGAACGTGGTCAGGATAGCTGGCCAATATTTGGATTATACGATCTGCTGGAAAGCAGTTCGTTCCTGCAAGCCGCCGCGGAATAGTGTGGCGATAATTTATTTTTGATTTTGGTGTTGCAAAGCCATGGCACGAACAACTAACAAATCATCCGCTTTTACGATTCTCGCATCGCTGCTGGCGGTATCACTACTTGCAGCGGCGGGCGTCATGTACCTGCAGTCCACTGCGGGAGGCACCGACGGCGGTCCGGGCCCGGCTTTGGCCGCGATGTCGCAGGCTATGCCGTTGCACGCATCCAGTGCCGTGCATGGTGACCCTGCGGGCTTTGAACGACTGCAGGAAGACCTACAACGACTTTCCGGATTGCGTCGCAGTGGCTCGAGTCTTAGCTTGCCGGGCGGTGCCGGTCCATGGGGTGATCTTGATCAACATGCGACGGCCATCCTGGCAAAACGTGACGACGTCAAGGCAATTACAGATGCAGCGGCAGGCGTAGCACAGCGAATGCCGCGAATGCTTGCGGCTTCGGATGAGCTGCTCAGTCGCTCCGGAGCAACCGCTGTAATCCAGGAGTTTCAGCGTCGCGGTGTCGCGGTACAAACCGCCATAGCAAGTATCGCTGCCAATACAGCCAATGCCAATGCCGGGGCAATCGCACAGACCATAGCGGCTGATATGGCTTACCTCAGGATGGTCACGGATGCGCTTGGCGGCGCGGCAACCAATCTGGATGTTACGCCGCTCGACGATGCGACCAGAGAAGTCGCGTTGGTGCCTGTTGTCAGTGAACTTATGGATATTGAAGGTTTGCTCCAGGCAGGTGTCGCCGCGACTGCGAATCTGGACGGTTTGGCCGAAAGCCTGGCCGCGTTGAGCGGCGTTGCAGGAACATTGTTGAACGGTGAGTTTTCGTCGCTTGGATCGGGTGGTGGTGGGATATTGCCCTTGCCAATGATTTTTTTCAGTCTTTTGGGCCTTGCGCTCTTGCTGCTGATCGGTCTGGTCGTAATTCATTCAAAAACCGCAATCTTCGAGAGAACTTCGCGCGAACAATCGGAGCAGAATGAGCGCAATCAGCAGGCAATTCTGCGACTCCTTGATGAGCTTGGCAGTCTTGCCGATGGTGACCTGACGGTCGAGGCTACCGTAACTGAAGACATTACCGGCGCAATCGCCGATTCCATAAATTACGCCATCGAAAAACTTCGTGAACTGGTCGCGACAATTAATGAGACGGCCATCATGGTCGATTCCGCCGCGAAACAGACGGAAGGTACTGCGGTGCATATGGCGCGCGCAGCTTCCGTACAGGCCACGGAAATTTCTGCTGCAACGGGGTCGATTGTTTCGATGGCCGGATCAATTGAGGAAGTCTCCGGCAACGCAGAACGTTCATCGGATGTTGCGCGGCACTCGGTTGACGTAGCACATAAGGGTGGCGAAGCTGTGCGCAGGACGATTGATGGCATGAACGCTATTCGCGAGACCATCCAGGAGACCTCAAAGAGAATTAAACGCCTTGGCGAAAGCTCACAGGAAATCGGTAACATCGTTGAACTGATTAACGACATTGCCGAACAGACGAATATTCTCGCGCTCAATGCATCGATCCAGGCTTCCATGGCCGGTGAAGCCGGGCGTGGCTTCGCCGTTGTTGCAGACGAGGTACAAAGACTCGCAGAGCGCTCAACCAACGCCACCAAGCAGATCGAGGTGCTGGTAAGAACCATTCAGGCGGATACCAACGAGGCGGTCGTCTCGATGGAACGTAGTACAACCGACGTGGTAGGCGGTGCCTTGCTGGCGGAAAATGCTGGCGCCGCGCTGGATGAAATTGAGCAGGTATCGAACCAGATTGCGAACCTGGTGCAGAATATATCCGGGTCCGCGCGCGAGCAGGCTGGCGCGGCCGCAGATGTGACACGACGGACCACCAAACTGAAAGAAATCGGTGATCAAACGGGTAAAGCAACGACTGCAATGGCGACATCGATTTCCAAGCTGTCCGGGCTTGCATCCCAGCTTCGACAAACGGTCGCCGGGTTTACATTGCCAAATTCAGCATTAAAAGGCAGTGCTTTGTCGGCTACAACGAGCAAGGCAGTGCCAGTAGCGCACATCCAGGCCGGAGAAAAGGCGGCGGGATAGCACCCGCTATTTGCGCTTAATCATGAGCAGCCAATCGGGTAACGAGCAGCAGCCGGACGTTGACGGTTTCATCGATGGCGCAGCCACTGCGCTGGCGATGATCAGCCAGGAGCTGATTGAATCGATCCGCAACGCTCACCTGGCACTCGAAGACTGTGTCGACGGTCGTGGCGGTTCGGCGTCACTGGTCAGGTGTGGTCAACTGCTGCACCAGGCAAGTGGCGCGCTAAAGATCACCGAAACTTATGGTGCCGCATTGCTGGCCGAGGAAATGGAGGGTGTCTGCGCATATCTTGCCAGCTTGCGAGCAGGCAAGGGACGCGAAGATGGCCTGGATGCACTTACGCGATCGATGGTGCAGCTACCCATTTACATAGAGAGGCTGCTTGGCGGCGGTCGGGATATCGCGCTGGTATTGTTGCCAATGCTGAATGACCTGCGCGCTGCGCGCGGGCAACCGCTCTTGTCTGAGGGCACATTACTGCTCCTGAATTTATCCCCACAAAGTAAACCCGGTGGTAGCAAGAAGCGGGAGTCGAGTGGCGAAGACCCGGTTTATGTTGCGCAAAAGCTCCGCCCAAAATTCCAGCTCGCATTACTGGGCTGGATTCAGGGTGGCGATACCAAGCGACATCTCGAAACTTTGTCGTTTGTCACTCAGGCACTCGAACGATCGGCGAATCGTGATGACATGTATCAGCTCTGGTGGGTCGTTGGTGGTGTACTGGAGTCGCTACAAAACGGTGGCCTGGATACGTCGGTTGCGCTGAAGCGATTGCTGGGTCAGACCGATCGACAGATCAAGCGGCTTATCGACGAAGGACTGACCGCGTTTGACAAGCACCCTGTAACCGATCTTTTGAATAATCTCTTGTACTACGTTGCCCGCTCCAGCAACTCCGGCGAGCGTATCAGCGAAATTCGTGCAGCGTTTAACCTTTCGGAATTGCTGCCCGGTGACGAACAGGTTGAGCATGCAAGGGAGGCATTATCTGCGCCGAGCGTGAAGCTCATGCAGACGGTCGCCGCGGCAATTAAGGAAGACCTGGGTCGCGTTAAGGACGTCCTCGACATTTTCGTTCGCACCGGCATGAATAAATCGTCAGAACTGGTGCCACAACTCGACCTGCTAAAGAAGATAAGCGATACGCTCGGCGTATTGGGTCTTGGCGAACTCAGGGGTGATATCGATTCTGAAATCGATAGTCTCAAAAACCTGGTTTCCCAGGGCGGTTCGGCGAGTGAGGAAACCCTGATTCAAATAGCCTCGACCCTGCTCAAGGTTGAAGACCGACTTGATCAGCAGCTCGTCCGGCTGATTGCACCCGCGGAGTCCGAGGGCGCCGTCGAAGATCAAGAACTACCTCCGGCAGAGGATGCCGATTATCGGGGCGTCGCCGAAGCTGTTATGCGTGAGAGCATTATCAATCTCGCCCGTATTAAGGAAACTTTCAGTCAGAGCATGGCCTCCGCTGGCAGTTCACAGGGACTCGATAGTGTCCCCGCGCTCATTAATGGCATCAAAGCAGGCCTGCTGATGCTCAACAAGACACGCGCGATGGAGGTCGTTGAGCGGATTGGCAACCTGATTTCACTGACGCTGCGTGGCGGCGGGCCCGGCAGGCTAACGCAAAAGGAAACCGATCGCCTTGCCGACGCCATTGTCAGTATTGAGTACTACATGGAAACGGTCAAAGCCGGTCGTAGTGAACCGTGGTACATGCTCGATAATGCTGAGGCCTGTCTTGCAGTTTTAAGAGATCTTGAGCAACGCCTCGCAAATGACAAATCGGATGTCGAGCCTATCGCGAGAACGGCAAGGATGGAGCGCCCCGATCTCGACGCGATTGCTGCCGAGGAGCGTGACGCTGTACTGACTGTGGAGCAGCCTCCGGCGCCGGTAGTTGCACAGGATGCGGAACATCTCGATCCGGAGCTTCTGGAATTATTTATTGAGGAAGCCAAGGAAGAAATCGGCACCATTAAACGTAACCTGCCGCAGTGGGCCGAATCCCCGGACGACATGGAAACGCTGATAACCGTGCGGCGGTCTTTCCACACATTGAAAGGCAGTGGCCGTATGGTCGGTGCGGAGCGTATCGGCGAATATTCGTGGAGTATTGAAAGTCTTCTCAATCGTCTGATCAATCGAACATTAGTACGCACGCCACCTATGGTCGAGTTTATCTTGCATGCTGCGGATGCTGTGCCAGAACTCGTCGAGCAGCTTGAAGTCGGGGCCGAGCCAACAGCCGATATCAGCCTGCTGATGGCGAGAGCCAATGCCTTTGCCGATGGCGATCCAAATGCGGCCGTTCTTACCATTAGCTCGGCCGTTGCAGAGGAGATGACGGAAGAATCTCCCGCCCTGGAGATGGACCCGGTCCTGCTGGATATATTTGCCAAGGAAACGGCCGGTCATCTGAAAGTAATCAACGATTATCTGGATGCCTGCGACGGGCATCACGCACCGTTTCATGTGACAGACAAACTGTACCGCGCTTGTCACACCTTGCACGGCAGCGCCAATATGGCCAACGTCGAACGCGGCGTCGCAGTTGCGGGAGTATTGAACCGTTTTGTACGCAGAGTCTACGACTACAAGATAGGTTTCCAGAATTCCGGGGCAGACGCACTGCGAGCAGCTGCAAAAGCGCTCGAAACGATCGTTGCGGATATCAACCAGGTCGCCAGAAATCGTTCCGACTTCGCGGTCCTTATAGAACATCTGACCAATCTGACCAACGCAGTAGAGCCAATCACTGACGATGATGAATCCGTCGAAGTCGCGGTGCTGGCGGTTCCTGAAATGCAGAGTGAGGCGCCAGAGGCAGTGGCCTTTGATGCAGAGATAGCCGCGATTTTCTCGGAGGAGGCAGCCGAGTTACTTGAGGCGGCCGATCGTGCCTTGTCCAGCTGGAAAACAGACGCCAATTCCCGCGAGCAGGTTGAGGAGCTCAAACGTCATTTGCATACGCTCAAAGGCGGCGCACGTATGGCAGGTATTACCCCGATGGGTAACCTCAGCCATGAACTCGAAGCGCTGATTATCAACATTGATGATGGCAGGATCACGGCGAGTGCAGGGATTCACGAAATCCTCCAGCAAAGCATTGATGAACTGCATCGCATGCGCGACACCGTTATTGCCGGTAAGAGTGTGTCGGCAGCGGCGGACCTTGAGCAACGTATTCAAAGGATCAACGGCGGTGATTTGTCTGCTCTCGATGCGCCGCAATTTACCGAGGCGCCAGCCGAGAAAATGGCAGAGGCTGACAAGCCGGAGTCTGTCGAATTTACTATCGAGCCAGAAGATACCGTCAGCATGGTCATTGTTGATACGCCCCTCAATGATGAACTCGACGAAATTGCGAAGACTGCTAAATCCGCGCCGTCAGAGAAAGCGCCGCCAGAAACGCCGCCGAAATTGCCGGTAATCGAGCCGTTGCCACCGGTGCCAGAAGAAGCCGCGGCGCAGGTAAAAGAGAAACCGGCGGAGAAAGTAGCGTCCGAGCCAGAGCCGGAAAAAGTCAGTGCAAAGAAACAAGTTATAAGGAAAGTTCCGCCGGCGGCAGCGAAAGAGGAAGTCGCAGCGGGCCCGGACGATCAGCAAAGAGTAGAAAGGCGGGGCGCACCGCAGCAACGCGGCGGTGATGCGCGTCAGGAATTCGCGCGCATCGATGCAGAGCTTCTCGAGGATCTCCTGAATGCGGCCGGCGAAATCAGTATTTATCATTCGCGACTCAGCCAGCAAATTAATTCAATTGAATTTCATGTCGACGAGATGGAGCAGACAGTTGCTCGTCTGCGTGACCAGTTGAGAAAGCTTGAGCTGGAAACCGAAGCACAGATCATGCACAGCCACCAGGACACGCTGGTTGCACAGGATTTCGATCCGCTTGAACTGGATCGTTACTCGAATATTCAACAGCTCTCCCGAGCGCTCGCCGAATCGGCAAGCGATATGGACAGCCTCAAGGATTTGCTGCAAACACTGACGTCAGATGCGGAGACCTTGCTGGTGCAGCAATCCCGTGTAACGGCGGAACTTCAGGACGGCCTCATGCGTACACGCATGGTGCCCTTCCAGCGACATGTGCCGAGATTGACCCGACTGGTCAGGCAGGCCGCATCTGAGGCTGGCAATCGAGCCGAGCTTGCAGTCGAGGGCGCGTCAGGGGAGCTCGATCGGCAGGTACTCGACAAAATGTTGCCACCTTTCGAGCACATGATGCGCAATGCAGTCGTACACGGCATCGAAAAACCGGAAGTGCGCCAGGCTGCAGGCAAGCCGGCGACCGGTCGCATTACTGTGCGCCTGCATCGCGAAGGTGCCGAGATGATCATCGATGTTGCCGACGATGGCGCGGGTCTCGATGTTGAGTCCATTCGTCGCAAAGCGTTTGAAAAGGAACTCCTTAAGCCAGACAGCAAAATTACGGACGATGAGATCATGCAGCTGATCCTGACGCCGGGCTTCAGTACTGCAGAGAAGGTCACGCAGTCTGCCGGCCGCGGTGTTGGCATGGATGTGGTCGCCAACGAAATAAAACAGCTTGGCGGCTCGTTGCAGATATCTTCAGTCACGGGACAGGGCACCAATTTCACGATTCGCCTGCCATTCACGCTCGCTATTACGCAGGCGTTGATCGTTAGAACAGGTGAGGAGGTATATGCCTTACCGTTGCCAACTGTTGAAGGCGTCGCACGTATTGCGCGGACCGAGCTCGAAAACATGCTAAGCCAGAGTGAACCCAGCTACGAATACGGCGAGCAGGTCTATCGCTTCCGTCACCTGGGGATGTACCTTGGCGGGCAGTCCGCGACGTTGTCGGAAGATGACTCGTTTGTGCCCGTGATACTGGTTCGCGCCGGGGAGCATTCGGCAGCACTCCTGACCGATGAAATGCTTGCCAGCCAGGAGATCGTGGTCAAGTCCGTCGGCCCGCAACTTTCGGGTATTCAGGGTATTTCGGGCGCGACGATCCTGGGTGATGGTCGAATCGTATTGATTCTGGATATTAATGCGCTGGTGCGAACGGGGGCGCCGGTCGCGGAACTCAAATCAGCGGCACCAGCACCCGCGGATGAGCGGCCGCTGGCGATGGTTGTCGACGATTCGATCACGGTACGGCGTGTAATGGAAAAATTCCTTGAGCGAAACGGCTTGCGTGTTCTGACCGCCAGGGACGGGATCGATGCGATCAGCGTGATGCAGGATGCGAAACCGGACATTATCCTGCTCGATATCGAGATGCCGAATATGGACGGCTACGAGTTTGCTACGCATGTACGTAACGACGATCGGGTTGCAGACGTGCCGATAATCATGATTACTTCACGAGTTGGCGACAAGCATCGAGCTCGCGCCATCGAAATTGGCGTCAACGATTACCTGGGCAAGCCCTATCAGGAATCAGTGCTTCTTGAAGCCATTCGCCGTTTGCTTGAAGAGCGAGGGATTGCACTACCGTGACAGCCGAAACCGAAGAGCTGTACAGCTTGCTCGTTCCGCTGTCGGACGATCGGCTGATTGTGCCGCGTGCCTGTGTTGCAGAGGTTGTGCGTTATACAGCGCCGACTGAGCAGCCCGGTCACGAGAAGTGGATGTTGGGCACCGTCAACTGGAGCGGCCGTGATCTACCGGTCGTATCATTTGAAGGAACGATTGGCAAAGACGCTCCCGTGCCGACCGGAAGAACACGAATCGTGGTCTTTTACTCAAGCACGGGTGCGATAAAGAGCGGTCACTTTGGCATTCTCACGCAGGGCTTTCCACAGTTGGTGCGAGTTAATCGTGAGGTGCTGAAACTGGATGCAACGGAGGGCTGGCCGGAAGGCGCGCCAGTACTGTGCCGGGTCAAGATGATCAATGAATATCCGTTGGTGCCGCATCTTGAGCGTCTTGAAGGGATGATCGTCAAAGAATCCGAGCAGGCCTGATCACGATAGTTGGCTAGCAGTCTGTTGAAAGACGCTGTTCTTCAATTGACAGCTAGATACTGCCGAGATCTCCATGCAGGGACTGCAGAACAGCGATCGCGGCGATCGCAGCCGTTTCGGTGCGCAGGATGCGCGGTCCGAAGTCAACGGCTTTAAATCCGGCAATCCCTGCCTGCTCATATTCTGCGTCACTGAAACCACCTTCCGGTCCAATAAGAAGCGTCAGATCGCCTGCTGGTTTAGCGATTGATCCCAGTGCGGATTCTGCCCCTGGCCTGAGCAATATTCGTGTCTCGATGTTGTCGGAGTTATTGCTCAGGTTATCGCCAAACCAGTTGCGCAGCGGCTGTGGTGCGTCGATATGCGGCAATACGTTTCGACCACATTGTTCGCAGGCACTAATCGCGATGTTCGACCAGTGCTGTACACGCTTTTTTGCCCTTTTCGGATCCAGCTTGACGACCGAAAACTCGGTCAGGACCGGAGTAATGTGCCGCACGCCGAGCTCGGTCGCCTTCTGCACCACGAAGTCCATTCGTTCGCCGCGTGACACGCCCTGCAACAGGTGAATAGCCAGTGGCGATTCGGCATTTTGCTCTTGAATTGCAGCGACGTTGATCTGTACCTGTGTTTTGCTGATGGTGGCGACAGTTGCCGGATATTCGCCGCCCTTGCCGTCAAAAATAGTGAAGCCGTCTCCGGACTTAAGCCGCAATACCCGGCCTATGTAACGGGCCTGGTCACCAACCAGCGTGACATCGGTGTTCGCAGACAATGGAACCGGGCTGAATAAGCGTGTCCTGGACATGTGTTTTTTTTGCTTCCCGGCGCGTTAAAGATGCGAATGCATCGTTGACATTAAGCACCGTTACGATCGAACATGTCAAAGTGTCTGTGCAACTACGCAATGCGAAAAGATGAACGGTTCGGAACCCAATGTGTATGCCGTTAGCCCTGGTGCCGGAATCATACGTCCGGCATTACAATGCCCGTCGCCGAATCAGGATGACCGGCCAGCGGGCGTGCATCCGGACCTTATTATTCTCCACGGAATCAGCCTGCCGCCGGGTGAGTACGGTGGGGACTTTATCGAATCGCTTTTCACCAATTGCCTCGATTGGGACGCCCATCCTTATTTTGCAGAGATCAGAGATGTTCGCGTATCTGCGCACCTCCTGATTCGGCGTAGCGGTGATCTGGTCCAGTTCGTTCCATTCGAAAGGCGCGCCTGGCACGCGGGTGCTTCCGATTTTCGCGGCCAATCGAGCTGCAATGACTACTCGATTGGTATAGAACTCGAAGGAACGGACGACACACCCTATACGGACGAACAATATACGAACCTGGCAGCAGTCATTGCAGCGATCTGCGAATCCTATCCAGAGATCTCGGCACGCCAGATCGCCGGCCACTGTGATGTGGCGCCCGGCAGAAAGACTGATCCAGGACCTGCTTTCGACTGGTTGCGATTGTATGATGGGCTTACCGGCAAAGTGTCTGCCTAGGCAGGATATGATCAACAAATCATGAAATTACTGGCTCTGTTAATCGGCCTCATTGTTGAGCGTCTCGCAACGCAGCTTTTCCATCTGCGGCGATTGCGCTGGCTGGACAGGCTCATCGATTTTGGTTTCCGACAAGGTGGGCAGTTCGCCAACTGGCCGGCATTAATTCCGGTGATTATTCTTGCCCTGGTGCTGGTTTTGCCGGTTTTCCTGATCAGACTGAGCCTGGGAGATACGTTTTTCGGCTTCCCCTATCTCATCCTGGCAATCATCGTTTTGTTTTTCTCTCTTGGGCCAAAGGACATTGGCGAGGATGTCGATGATTATTGCCGCGCTGTCGAAGCCGATGATGAGGAGCTGATCAGATCAACGGCGAAGTCATTGATCGAGGAGGATCCTCCTGCAGATCCGATCGAGCGCATCCGCAAAGTTGAGGAAGCCGTTTGCGTGCAGGCCAATAATCGGCTGTTTGCGGTGATTTTCTGGTTCGTGCTCCTCGGACCGATCGGTGCATGGGCGTACCGGGTGACAGACCTGATTCGTCGTCGTGCGGTATTCAACGCAACACGTGATGATGAAGAACTAAGTAATCCACAGACAATAGATGCGGCGCAGAAGCTTCAGGGCTGGCTGGCGTGGATTCCGGCACGACTTACAGCGATCGGATATGCGATGGCAGGCAGTTTTGACGGCGCGCTGACCGCATGGCGCAATCCGGGGGAAAGTGACGATGCACGCCCGGATGCGCATCATGAATCACTACTGGCACGAGTCGGCGTCGGTGCACTCGCATTGCAGGATATCGAGGGCGAGAGCATTGCGGATCGTGGAGTCAGGGGTGCAACGAC
This sequence comes from uncultured Woeseiaceae bacterium, assembly GCA_964403695.1. GTDB lineage: Bacteria > Pseudomonadota > Gammaproteobacteria > Steroidobacterales > Woeseiaceae > SZUA-117. The sequence continues at coordinate 63,470 of CAYOHF010000002.1, forward strand.
TGCAAACGGCCTGGTATTCAGGTTGCTGTTTATCTGGGCAGCAGTGATTGCTGCAATGACCTTGTACGGCTTGTCTGTGTGAGGCGAAAGTGTTTCCTGCACGTTCTGCTTTTTGTTTGTGGTTATTGGTTGTCGGCATGTTCTGATGCCGGGCAGTACTCAACAACGCAGCCAGGCATATCCGCAAAGGCGACAGACGAACTGCGCATAGTGTCACTCTCCCCGCATCTGGCGGAGCTCGTTTTTGCGATTGGGGCCGGCGACATGCTGGTCGGCGTCAGCGCTTATACCGACTACCCCGACGCTGCAGCGAAATTGCCCGTTGTAGGCGATGCGTTCGGGCTGGATCAGGAGCGCCTGGTGGTCATTCAACCAGACGTTTTGCTTGCCTGGAACAGTGGCACGCCTGTGCACGTCATTGATGACATCAGGGCACGTGGCTTCCGCGTCGAAGTGATCACTACGACAGGTATTGGAGATATTTCGACTGCACTGAAGCAGCTTGGTGAACTAACCGGCCATGCGCATGAAGCAGACGCTGTTATTCACGAATTTGAAGACAGCCTGCAAAAACTAATGGTTCAATACAGTGACGCGAAGCCGATAAGTGTTTTTTATCAGATTGCGAAGCGCCCGTTGTATACCGTCAATGCTGAGCACTATGTCAGTGAATTGATTGAAGTTTGTGGTGGCACAAACGTATTTGCTGATCTCGGCGGCCTGGCGCCTTTGATCGGGGTTGAGGCTGTGCTGCAACGCAATCCGGAAGTCATCATGGCCAGCACGGACGCAGGACCCGATGCGTTTCTCGAGTGGCAACGATGGCCTGATCTGGCGGCTAATCGCTACGCCAACCAGTTCCTGATGCCGGCAAACGAGATCGGCCGTGCGACGCCACGTTTGCTGGTGGCTGCGGAGGCGATGTGTGACGCGCTTGATCAGAGTCGCAGTAACCGGGAGGTATCGCTTGAATAGTGATCCCGGCATGCCGACCGTAAGACGTTCTCATGCGAGTGACTGGAGCGAAGTGCGACAATTGTTAAGCAGCGCCGAATTACCAATTGACGATCTGCAGCCGGAAATGCTCGAGCATTTCTTGCTTGCCGAGTCAGCCGACGAAATTGTCGGCCTGATCGGCCTGCAGATTCACGAAACGATTGGTTTGCTGCGCTCACTCGTCGTTAGCACTGGCGCGGGACGCTCCGGACTTGGTGGCAAACTTGTCGATGCGCTCGAACTTGCGGCACAGGCAGCAGGGATTACGGAGTTGTGGTTATTGACGATTGATGCTGAAAAATTTTTCGAAAGACAGGGGTTCGACATCGTTACGCGGGATGAGGCGCCCGACTCGATTCGCCAAAGTGAAGAGTTTGCTGATCTCTGCCCGGGCAGTGCTTACCTGATGATGAAGAAACTGAACGCTTGAAGATCTCGAGCACTGTTCTTGCACAAATGCTGATTATTAAGAAAAGCCAGATCACGGCTGTCCCATAAAGACGAGCTTCCTGGCGGTAGGCTGCAGACTTGGCACAATGTTCCGGAATTTTTGCGGATTTTAGCGATCGCCCACTGGACGTCGTGGATTTCGCCCGCTGGGCGGGCGATTGCCGAGATCAGGCGTTTCAACCTGGCAGGTTAATGCACCGAAATTTATGCGTGGGAGACGTGCAGTCTATACCAGCATATTTCACGGGGTTGCTGGTATCGGGCTCGCGACCCTGCACTTACATTCCAGTAATAGCGGGAAACGTCATCCGGGACAGCCATCAAGTCCGTTTTCGATCCCAGATAACTTCCTGCCCTGACTCTGCACGTGACAGAACTCGCGCAATGACAAATAACAGGTCGGACAGGCGATTCAGGTATTGCAATACTTCTTGCCGAACTTCTTCATTGCGACGCAGGCTCATTACGCGTCTTTCGGCACGTCGCACGATAGTACGGGCGAGATGGCAGGCCGCCGCCGCCTCGCCGCCGCCTGGCAATATGAAATCCTTTAGTGGTGGCAAGTCTGCATTGAACTGATCAAGTTCGGCTTCCAGTCGATCAATAAAATCGTTCTCGATCGCTTTGTGTCCCGGAATGCAGAGTTCACCGCCCAGGTCGAACAGGTCGTGTTGCACGATCGTCAGGCATCGTCGGATGTCGTCCGGTACTGATTTTACAGCCAGTACAACACCGATTGCGCTGTTGGCCTCGTCCACGGTGCCGTACGCTTCTACCCGTGAGCTGTCCTTGTCGATGCGGCTGCCATCGCCAAGGCCGGTCGTACCGTCGTCGCCGGTGCGCGTGTAGATTTTGCTGAGTCGATTACCCACGTTCGTATCCTGAATGAAATGGTGCTTGTAACGATGCGCAATAGTTGCGCTGAATTCCTGCATGTTGTTGCCTATTCTGTATCAAACAGGTTCTCAATGCGGGCGTAAATATGCCATCTTTCACCAATTGCCAGCTGACCGGCAAACGATAGAAGGCGGGCGATCGACCGTCAAGCGGAAGACTTGTTTCTGCATTCTACTGACGCCATAGTTGCCGCACAGCGGAGGATTTGAATCTTGAGCACTTTTGACACCGACAACATGTCCGCGGAACTAAAAGTTGCGATGCAGGCTGCATCTGTCGCGGCTGATATTAGCCGCAGCTATTTCAAGGGAAATTTCAAGGTTACGATCAAGGCGGACCAGACTCCCGTGACCCAGGCGGACGTAGAATGCGAGCAGGCTATTCGTAAGGTCATTCTTGACGCCTTTCCGCAGCATGGTTTTTTCGGTGAGGAAACCGGCAAGACTGCAGCCGATGCAGATTACCTGTGGTTAGTTGACCCGATTGACGGCACCAAGGGTTTCGTCAGGCAATATCCTTTTTTCTCGACGCAAATCGCGCTAATGCATAAAGGCGAAATCGTGCTCGGCGTATCAAGTGGCACGATGTTCAAAGAAATTGCATTTGCGGAGCGCGGCCAGGGTGCATGGCTTAATGGCAAGAAACTTGTCGTGAGTGACATCGACAAGCCGGAGCGTGCTGCGATATCGACCGGCAATCTCAAGTCACTGGCGGACAGTGATGGCTGGTCACGACTGGGCGAGCTGGTCGCTCAAGCTGATCGGATTCGCGGCTACGGCGATTTTTACCATTACCACCTGCTTGCGGCGGGAAAGATCGAGGCAGTCATCGAATCGGACGTCAATATTCTCGATATTGCAGCGCTTGCGGTGATCGTTGAGGAGGCGGGCGGCACGTTTACCGACCTCAATGGTGAGCGGCCAGACCTTGATACCCGGTCGGTTCTTGCTGCAAATCCAGCGCTGCACAAGACGTTGCTGCAAAAGCTTGCAGGATTCGTCGCCTGAGATGTACTAGCCGGCGGCGACGAACAAATTGGTGTCGCGCCAGCTTACTGATTCCATCGATGTTGCGTAGAGCTCGGTAAGCCGCTCTGTTGTCAGGACCGCGTCGGTATCACCCAGTATCCAGCGACCATCGCCGTACAACAGCAGGCACTTGTCCGCAAAACGTGCCGCGAGATTGACGTCATGCAGGCTCGCAACGATCGTCGCGCCGTTGCGTGCCTTTTCCCGAAATATCCGTAACACGTCGAGTTGGTGTTGCGGATCGAGGTGATTGGTCGGCTCGTCGAGCAAATAAATTGCAGGCTCCTGTGTCAGTACCTGGGCAACGGCGAGTCTGCGTCGCTCGCCGCCGGATAAGGTGCCTATATCACGATGCGCCATGTCATTGAGGTCAACTTCCTGCAGGGCCGCGAACGCCATTTCCCTGTCGTGATCCGATTCCCACTGAAACCTGCCGATGTGCGGGTGTCGGCCGATCATTACCGTATCGATTACTGTTGCCGGGAATACGTCCTCGGTGTATTGCGGCAACAGCGCAAGGCGAGCTGCGATCTGTTGCCGTGACAATCCGCCAATCTGCTGACCGTCCAGGTAGATCTGGCCGTCGTCAGGATCACGCAATCCCGCAAGCGCGTGCAGGCTGAGCGATTTGCCAACACCGTTCGGACCGAGCACTGCCAGGAACTCGCTTGCAGCGACTTCAATATTTAGCTGCCGGACCAGGGATCGTCCAGGAACAGAGATATCGACATTTTTGCAGGAGAGGCTAATTTCGCGGGGTTCGTCCATAGGGCGAGGTTAACAGACGGAATTCAAAGTCGTACCACCTGCGGCTGACTTGTCAGGCGTATTATTCGTTTTCCAAGGCCAGTTCAGCGTTGCTTTTAACGCCCAATTTTTTCATTGCCAACTTGGGAGGCCAGAAACCAGTCAATAAACTTTGAATACAATTAGACCCTATAGAAAAGGGTAAACCAGGTCCAGCCAGGATGATGGAACAGAGCGAATAAAGAGGTGTGCATGACCATGATCCCGCCGAAAGCAATTAGCGTTCGCTCTGCAGACATTGAGTTTCCACCTGTTCTGACCGATTCGCTCGCTACTCGATTTGTGGAGCGACGGATCATCGGTAAGTACGTTTGAGCCGCAGAGCAAGGTTTCCGACCGTCTAAAAAAATAGTCGCTATCAGGTGACACTGCGTTTGAAACGAGAGTAAAATCGGCCGAATCTCATGCACCTCCCGGACGCGGGCGGTGCACAAGAATTGGAACTCTAAGGATCGATCCATGAAAACAAGAATCTCAACCCTCTTCCAAACCAGCTTGATCTGTTTGTTCTTGCCCGCTATGGCGCTGGCGCAGCACGACGCTGGAACTCCTCAACCTGAGGATTTCGAGAGCCTGTACCCCGGTAAGGCCTATTCGCCATACGCTGAGCGCTCCTTTCCCAGCCGCGTCTATTGGGGTGAAACTCATGTACATACGGGCCTCTCGCTCGATGCCGGATTGTTTGGCAACACGACAGGGCACGAGACGGCGTACCGCCTGGCACGCGGCGAACAGGTTACTTCCGCTACTGGCCAGCCAGTAAAATTGAGTCGCCCACTCGATTTCCTGGTCATCGCTGATCATTCCGACATGATGGGAATCGCGACGGACATTCAGGCCGGCGCGCCGAACATTATGGCCGTTCCGAAAGGCAAGGAATGGGCTGAAGCCTTCGCAGAGGGCGGTCAGGCGGCGGGCGAGGCTGCGTTCGATCTAATCGGCCATTTCGCGCAGGGTACGGTTCCTCCTGAACTACTCGAACAATACAGCCCGGGCTCGACGATTTATAACACTGTATGGGGAGAGATGATCGAGACGGCCGAAACTTACAATGAGCCCGGGCGTTTCACAGCCTTGATCGGCTTCGAGTGGACCTCCACCGATAAAGGCTTCAATCTGCACCGCAATGTAATTTTGCGTGACAACGGTGACCGGGCTAGCCAGGTCGTGCCGATGACAACGCTGCCGCCGGTCGGCAGCCCCGATCCCCTGGAGCTGTACAAATGGCTTGAAGACTACGAAGAGACAACCGGCGGACGAGCGCTCGCGATAGCGCACAACGGCAACCTTTCAAATGGTTGGATGTTCCCGGTCGACAAGACCTACGCGGGCGGGCGGGTCAACAAAGAGTACGTAACGCAACGCGCCAAGTGGGAGCCTCTTTACGAGGTAACGCAGATCAAGGGCGATGGTGAGGCACACCCCGCGTTGTCACCCGATGATGAATTTGCCGACTATGGAACCTGGGACGTTGGCAATCTCGATATATCGGAACTCAAGAAGCCCGACATGCTGCAGCGAGAATATGCACGCGAAGCATTGAAGCGAGGCCTCGCGCTTGAGGAAAAATTCGGCGTCAATCCCTACAAGTTCGGCATGGTCGGTGCGACCGATACCCATACTTCGTTATCGACTGCGGAAGAAGAAAACTTCTTTGGCAAGTCCACCAGTGTCGAACCGTCGGCAACGCGTGTTTCGCACCCGTTCGTCAAATCGGCACTCGGTGCTTTTGAGGGCGATACCCTGCTTGCTTCGGGCTATCAGGGTATCTGGGCAACCGAGAATACGCGTAAAGCGCTTTTCGACGCGATGGAACGCAAAGAAACGTACGCGACCACGGGCACTCGTATGCTGGTTCGCGTATTTGGTGGTTGGGAATTCAATGACGATGACTTGCGTAGCCGCGTACCGGCATTCATTGGATACGAAAAGGGCGTACCGATGGGCGGCGAACTGGAAACGGCTCCCGACGGAAAAGCACCGACATTCATGGTGATCGCTTTGCGCGATCCGATCGGTGCAAATCTTGATCGCGCTCAGGTTGTTAAAGGCTGGATGGACAAAGATGGCGAGCTGCATGAGAAAGTCTACGACGTAGCCTGGTCCGGCGACCGGCAACCCGGTGCTGACGGCAAGTTGCCGCCGGTGGGTAATACCGTCGATATCGAGGCCGCGAACTGGACCAACACGATTGGCGCATCAGAATTCGCTACGGTTTGGGCTGATCCTGATTTCGATGCCGAGGAAAGCGCGTTCTATTACGTTCGCGTGCTAGAGATCCCGACACCGCGCTGGGTACTTTACGATAAGGTTCGGCTTGGCGCCGAAATCCCGGAGCATGTGGAACTGATCCACCAGGAACGCGCTTACACGTCACCGATCTGGTACACACCATAGAATAGATCAGGCCCTCACAAGTGTGAGGGCCTTTCTAAAGCGTTTTTCGAACGTCCGCTCTTCCTGAAAGCGGTTATTCCATCTGTAGGAAATTGAGGATTTCAACCAACTGCTTTCGGCCAAAAGCGGACATTGAAAGCGCGGGCACGCGGTGCAATGTTAGGCGCTGCCCGCACGGTTCACGTGCTCATCAACCAGGGCCTCAAGGCGACGACTGATGGGCCCGCGACGAGACGCAAGGTATTCGCGACCGAGCGGTGACCCAAGAAGGCGAAAGTTGTTCTCAAACACATTCTGCCAAAGTTCAGGATCAATATGGCCTTTCTCCTGCAGCGCCAGCATGCTCTCCGTGCCGAAGTAAAAGGATCCCAACACAAACTCGAGTCGCATGCGATCGGAAAACTCAAGGCTGTCGAGTTGTCCAGCAAACGTCTTGGCCAGTATTCTGGCCATCTCAGGGTCGTTGGAAATGGCAATTCCGACCGCCCAAGGCTGCTCTCCAGCTTGGTGATACGCGGCAATGCGCGTGGCTTCAGCGCTAAGTCTAATTTGGCGCGCCAAGTAAACAAGGGTCGCAACTACAGCGATCACCCTATCAGCTCAAGGGCCGCTATAAGGTGCGAGGCTGTTGTTCGCCGTTGAATTGTCCAACGGTGGGAGACTGATCAAGGACTAACCATCAAGACTAGTCGAGCAGATTTATTTCCCCGGCGGTTGTCGTGCCGATCGTGACGTACTTGAGACTTTTCGGAATCATCGCATCCGATTCCGATACTGCAATGCGGCCGCCCATGATTTCCGCGAAACGTTGTGGAAACCGGGGCTCACGCTCCGGCTCAGCATAACCAAGCGGATATTGTGGCAAGCCGTTGGCAGGATTGTATTTGTCGGTCGCGCCAAGCGTGTGCAGGAATTCGTGCGCGATGATTACATTGTTGCTGCCTGCGTGGCGACGCCCGGCATAAGCGTTGACGACACCGACCATGCCCTTTTGCAGGCCAACTGAATTTTCCAGTACAAACTCTTCCCGTGGAGCATGATAGCGAACAAAAATGCGTACATCCGGATCGGGACTATCCTGCGGCCCGGCAACGCTGCCGGCCCACCAGCGCATTTTGATACTCCAGAACATGATGTCCAGCGTACTTGGCGTAGCACCTAACGCCGGTGGTTGTTCTCCAATTTGTGTGCCGAACTCCATGCGGACAGGACGCTTGAGCGTGTGACCGTATTTTTCGATTTCGCGACCAATGAATGCTTCGATCGATTTGAAGTCATCTGCTGTCAGGTCGTCGATATAGCGAGCGCTTGCGTCGCTTCCATCGCCATTGATCGGATATACCTTGACCCACAGGCTGTTATTCCAGTCTGTGCTGCGCGCTTGCGTCAGCCAGCTGCTGCCTGCGACAAAGATCAGCAGCACCAACAGGAAACTTATGCGTATCGCTTTGAACATGTATCACTGGCCCACAGGGGTTATTCCCATTGAGCTGATTAGGCCTTTTCTGTTGGCCGCTGAACAGTGACACGGTCCCAGATCGGCCAAAAAGGCCGATCCAGGCAACCCATCAGGGTTTCCTGAATTTCATGACAAAGCGGTCAGTCTTGCCGCGAATCTGCTCATCGGACATGTTCAGGCTGTGATCGTCATCCCTGTTGCGCAGGAGGTCACTTTTGCTGTCCAGGACAAATCCCGCGGCCTCTAATTCGGTTGTGACGATGTTCGGGTCGATCCGATGTAATGTACCGCCGGTTTCCGGAGGCGAGCCGGATGCCGCGTAATGATCGACGATTGCCAGCATCCCACCAGACTTCAATCCCTTGAAAAATTCTGCCAGCAGTTTCGGGCCGTCAATTTCTGGCCAGTCGTTTTCGTCACTCGCGTAATAAATATCGTGGTACGCGAGCACCATCATCACGGCATCAAATGTATCTGCGGGCAGCTCGAGTTCGTTGTTTTCGGCCATCAGTATTTCGACGTTGGCAAGGCGCGCATCTGCATAACGCACGTTCGGCTCGTCGCCGACAAACTGTGCGTAAGCCTGGTTGCTGTGCGCGACAACTTTGCCTTGTGCACCGACAACAGATGAGAGCATCTCCGTGTAGTAGCCGCCGCCGGAAAACATATCGAGCACGGTCATACCGGGCTCGATTGCGAAGAACTCGAGAACTGCGGCTGGTTTGCGCCCGGCGTCTCGTTCGCGGTCATCGTCAGTCCTGCTGTTACTCGCAACGGCTGATTCGTAAATCGATAACTGTGCAGCGGGTGCCGGTTTACTTTCGAGAGTCGGTTCGATGTCCGTAGCGGGAGTCGTGGACTCGCCACAGCCGCTTAGTGCAAGTAATGCGACTGGCAAAATTGATTTGATAGTCATGTAGTTTCCCCGGTTGTCTGTAATGGCAACGGTAGACTTCACTCATGCAACAAAGTGCGAAAATAAAAAGCCCCGCGTTTGACGGCGGGGCTAATGACTCTTCTTATTATTAAAGAGGTAACTGAGCTTGCGGTAACCAGATACAGACTAACTATTATTATTATTATTTGGATCTCGATTTATTATTATTATTATTTTTATTTTTCTTCTGGCGTCTAAATCCTGTATGTACCTTTTCCGGTTTCCGACAACAGTTACACTTCGCTTGGGCAAGGTTATAAAAGCAAGACCTGTGCCAGAACATAATAAACAAAGTGATTTCAAAGGCTTATGCTGCAACTTGGTACTGTCGGTTTAAGCGGCAGGCACCGTTTGTAAAAAATGCCGACGAATGCTTGCGACCACCCATAAATTGTTATCAAAACAAGAGCTTATAACTATCTGAAAAGACAGGCATTGAATCTGCCGTCAGGCGTCAACCATCCGCTTGGCAAAAATGGATAGTCGAATGGCCCGACAACGACTCACAAGCTGCGAAATTGCAGAGTTTGTCAAATTATTCGACATTCGTGACGACAGCCGCTCGTTCAAGCAGGTTGACCAGGCTAAAAAACCGGCCGTTGCGTATCACTGCAACGATATTCAACGTGTCACTGACTTTGTTTAATGGATCGCCGCTCACCAGTACCAGGTCGGCCAGCGCGCCTGGCGTTATTGTGCCGATCTGGTTCTCAAGTCCGAGGATAATCGCGGCATTCCTGCCGGCCGCATGCAGAACTTGTTCGCCGCTCAGTCCGCTGGCTGCGAGTGCGCGAAGTTCTGCGTGCAATGCGAGCCCGGGTGGCATGCCGTTTGGCTTGCTGCCAACAATAATTGACGATGACGCGGCTGCCAGTTGTGGCACCGACAAGAGTCGCCTTCCCGGTGCAGAGCCCTGATGGAGTTCGATGGCTTGTCGCGAACTAAATAGCGCCTGTATTCCGGGTGTGCCTGCATCGGCGAGTCCGGAGATGAGTGTAACCGGCTCAACGGTCGTTGCGTCCTGCAGGTCCTCGTAGCTGCCAACGAGAGACGAATTCGGCAGTGACGCTGCACCAATCAGGAGATCCGCACCAACACGGATACGCATATTCCAGTTTTCAGCAACCACGGGAACGCCGCGTTCTCGCCAGCTAAGGGCCGCTGCGCGCGCGGCATCGTATTCGGCATCCGGCTGCAGATCCGATGAGCTGATTTTTGCCAGGTAATACTCCCGGTCTGTAGCGGTGACTTGACCAGCATTGACGTCAATCGCCGGCAGAACCCTCGGACCTGGCGTGTCCTCTCGATCCCAGAGACTGAGGTCAAATGCCGGATCAACCTCATCAGATACGATCGTTGTAACACCGTGGGCCAGTAACCGTGGCCCGTTTTGCTGTTGCGATCCGGATGGCATCGCAGACCAGGAGTCGATTAACCCTGGCAGAATGGTTACGTCACCCAGATCCAGGATCGTTGCGTCGTCCCACTCTCGTTGCGTCTCGACAGCGATAATTTTGCCGCCATCAATAAGCACGTCCATGCGCTCACGATAGCCGCGCCAGATGCCGTCAAAAAGTCGCGCGCCACGAATCACCAGCGGACCCGTTGGTGGGCTCGAAACAGCAAGCACATGTTGTGCGACGGTTAATGGTGCGCGCGCCTCTCTGCTACGAACGTTTGCCCGAAATGGCAGTGGCCGAGAGCGCTGGTCACCGAAAGCGCGGGTTTTAATTATCCCGTCCGCGGTATACAGGTGTCGTGATCGATCTTGCCAGGCAACCGGGAAGGCAAATACATCTTCTCCTGCCGCGAACTGACGAACCAACGGCGGTTCTGAAAGAATGATCATCTGTTGCGAAAGCTCGCCCCCGGTGTCACGCACAAATGTCAGCAAAGTGCCATCGGGCCTCCATGACAGTGATGATAGTGGCTCGTCCGATAGCAACAGCTCGGTTTCCGGTTGTCCGTGGCGTCGCAGGATCAGGGAATATTTTTCATCCTGTTTTTTTATGTAGGCGAGATTTCGACCATTGCCCGACCATGCTGGCTCAAGTTCATCACCGGGATGATTGCTGATGCGCCAGCTAAGGCCGCTCGGCAGATCTGTTTCCCAGATGTCAAAGCCATCATTATTGCGGCCGGATGCGTAAATGATCCTGCTACCGTCCGGATGCCAGGACGCGAGCTGGTTGTGCAATGCCGGTGCGCTGATTCTGCGGCTGGTCTTTGTTGCAATATCCAGAATCCACAAACTGATGCCATCTGCCGATGCGGTCTGGTAGAGGATCTGTTTGCCATCCGGCGACCAGCGCGGTCGTGCTGCCGGTAGCAGACCATCCGTCGCAAGTTCTGCCTGACCGCCGCCTGCGGGCAGAATCCAGATACTGCCTAAAAGGTCCATCGCGATCCGGCCGTCGACAGATGAAACGTCAACGGCAAAATTATCACCCTCTGAAAGAATGACATCGGCGCAGAGTTCTGAAGTCGCGATGACCAGCAGAAGAAAACTCAAAAAAATGCTGTGTCTGTTAAGCACTACATTCCACCCGCAAACTGATGCTGTCTTCGTTACCGGTTTCAGCCGCACTGCCGTGACCGGGTGAATCGAGCAGTGTAAAGCTCACCTGCATTGGCTGGCAGCAGACCTGGCAATCTTCAATATATGACTGATCACCCGCTGAAAGGTCCAACAAAATAAACATTGATTCCGCGCAAAACGGACAACTGACTCTGCGCTCGATGATCGTGTTTTTCACTTAACTGGAAGTTTTCATGAGTGGATGGGACTGTCGCTTTCTGTGCGGGCAGGCGTCAACTGCGATCCTTCGAAAGCAATTGATAAGTGCTGAATCATCTACCATTTTCCTGATCGGAAGCCGCCACTCGTGAATTATTCGGCCTGGTTAGGGTTGTAGTCTGCAACCGGACCAGGGCGTGGTCGAAAAAATGCTATCTGAGCCACGAATTACGTCCCGCGTCCATCTGGCACGATCATGAATGCGGTCACCACCTTCTATCCAGAGTTCGATTGCGGTTGCCCATAAGCGAAAGCCGCCCCAGTGCGGTGGCCTTCCAATCTGAGGAATCTCGCCCTCGGCAAGCGCTTGTGTGTCGCCGTCAAATTTCAGGCCGAGCGCAATTCCTCTCTTTCGTATCTGGGCAACGAGTGCGTCGCGGGACTCAATTTCCTTGCTCTGGTCGCTCCCCCAGGCGCCGAGCCGGCTCCCCCAGTCGCGCGTCGCGAAATAGGCATCGTTTTCCTCGTGCGGCGAACGAACGGCTATACCTTCAACACGCACCTGGCGCCCGAGGGTGTCCCAATGCAGCACTGCGGCGACCTTCGGATTCTCTGCGATTTGTAATGATTTCTGGGATCCGTAGTTCGTGTAAAAAACCAGGTAGCCCGGATCCGGCACAATGTCCTTGCACAAAACCACCCTTGCGGACGGTTGCCCATTCGCTGCAACTGTCGCAACGGTCATTGAGTTCGGGTTGCGCTGTGCTTTCGCTGCAAACGCTTCCTTCAGCCAGGCATCCACCCAATGCAGTGGGTCTGGTGGCAGTATCGCCGGAAGACGGTCCGCAATTTTTTCGTTACTCAATTGTTACTCCGGGGTTCAAGATGCATGCAGGCAATCTGCGTCGCAGATTAGCAGACCGGATCGAGCCGGGCATCATTCGTTACGAACTGATAAAGGTGCCGCCTTCACGGCGCGGATCAGCGGCCACGTCAAATCCTTGTTCACCACTGAAGAGCGCTGCGACTACGCCGCCGAAATACATGCCGATTTCAGGATAACGGGTTATCGGAATGCCGATGTCAGGAATATCCAGACCCGGTTCCACGGCAATATTCGAATTCGACCCATCAATAGCCAAATGCATGCGCGGATGTGCGACCGCGTCATTGAGACTGAGGCCACGCTGTACGAAGTTGACCAGGAACTGATGCAGCGCCGTTGTTATCCGGTCAGCGCCAGGCGATCCCATGGCGAGAACGCTGTCAGCAGAGCGTGCGACACCGGGCGCCATGTTCGAAGGCAGCCGCTTGCCCGGCGGCCCGGCATTGAGACCGTCACGGTTGAGTTCCAATTCGCCGAGGCAGTTGTTCAGCCACAGTCCGGTGTCGGCGGGCATTTCACCAGAACCATAACCAGACGATGCCGTGATAGCACACGCCAGTCCCGCATCGTCGACAACCGAGGTATGCACCGTCGAGCCCGATGACCATTTGGAAATTAACTCGCCAGAGCGGGCCAGCTCGAGCAGCCGGATGGCCGGTCCCATCACATCCGTTGCCGGATCAAGGTCCTTTTTTCGATATGAAAGGGCGGCCTGCTGTACACGCACGAGGCGCTGCAGAGAATCACTATCCCACTGAACGACAGGATCGTCGGCAAATGCCAGCAACATCGCAGAAAGGACCACACCACCAATTGCCGGCGGTGGATTTGTTGCGATCAACCAGTCGCCTGATTCAACCAGCAGCGACGGTCGGATAACAGGTCGGTAGCGTTTGAGATCCTGCATCGTTAACAAGCCACCAAGTTGCTGAACGTGATCGGTGATGCGCCTGCCAAGGTCGCCCTCATAAAACACCCTGCAGCCTTCTGCGGCGATCGCATCCAGAGTTTCAGCCAGGTGCGGAACCACAATCTTGCTTTTTTCATCCCGAAGCAAGCCATCCCCTGTGTGCAGTGCCTTGTAACCATCGTCGCTGCGGCCGAAAATGATGTCTCCGGAATACTCAAGGTAATAGTGACAGGCGGCAGATAACGGGAATCCTTCTCGCGCAGCACGTATCGTCGGGCGCAACAATTCACGCCATTCCAGATGGCCGAATTGTTCTGACGCGAGGTGCAGGGCCGCAGGTGTTCCGGGCACAGCGACGGACGTCGCTCCAACCATCGTCTCAATACCGCCGCCGTACTCCATTTTGATCACTTCGGCTGCTGGATCCAGGTCCGGCGACAGGCCCATTCCTGGTACTGCAACGTTGCCATCTATCGTTATCGGGTCGCGGCCGGGCGGCCAGATGGTGACGTATGCGCTGCCCGCCAGAGCACAGACGCCGGGTTCGGTATTAATAGAAAACATCGCTGCAGCGATCGCACAATCGACGGCATTGCCGCCACAATCCGCGATCTCGGCGGCGGCTTCTGCCGCCAGCGCCGAGGTCGTGGCTACTGCAACTCTATTTGTTGTCGCTGGCATGCAGCACCGGTAGCCCGGGCGTATTCACTAACATTTAGAAATGTACGACCGAGCGAATACTTTTGCCCTCGTGCATCAGGTCGAACGCGGTATTGATGTCCTCGAGAGGCATTGTGTGCGTAATGAACTCGTCAACTTTAATATCACCCTGCATATACTGTTCGACCATGCCAGGGAGTTGTGAGCGACCCTTGCAGCCACCAAACGCCGTACCCCGCCAGACACGACCTGTCACGAGTTGAAAGGGTCGCGTCGAAATTTCCTGGCCGGCGCCGGCAACACCAACGATTACCGATTCACCCCAACCTTTGTGGCAGCACTCGAGCGCCGCGCGCATCAGGTTAACGTTACCGATACATTCAAATGAATAATCAACGCCGCCGTTGGTCAGCTCGACAATAACTTCCTGGATCGGAACGCTGTGATCTTTTGGATTAACGGTATCAGTTGCGCCCATCTGCATTGCAAGCTCGAACTTGTCGGGGTTTATATCGACAGCAATGATGCGGCCTGCCTTGGCCATCATGGCGCCCTGAATAGCGCTAAGGCCTACACCGCCAAGACCGAAGACTGCCACCGTAGCGCCTGGCTCGACTTTTGCTGTATTCAGGACCGCACCGATTCCCGTCGTAATACCGCAGCCGAGCAAGCAAACTTTCTCCAGGGGTGCTTTATCACTTATCTTGGCAACAGCAATTTCCGGCAGAACCGTGTACTCGCTGAACGTCGATGTCCCCATGTAATGAAAAATCTGTTTGCCATTGTGCGAGAAGCGCGATGTACCATCAGGCATCAGGCCCTGTCCCTGCGTGACACGAATCGCCTGGCACAAATTGGTCCTGCCGGACGTACAAAAATTGCACTCGCCGCATTCCGGCGTGTATAGCGGTATAACCTGATCGCCCACCTTAAGGCTCGAAACACCGGCCCCGATTTCCTCGACTATCGCGCCGCCTTCGTGACCGAGCACCGCTGGGAAAATTCCCTCCGGGTCATCGCCTGACAATGTGAAAGCATCAGTGTGGCAAATGCCGGTCGCCACGTTGCGTAACAAAACCTCCCCGGCTTTTGGTCCATCTATTTCTATTTCTTCAATTTCAAGTGGTTTGCCTGCTTCCCAGGCGACCGCGGCGCGTGTCTTCATGTTCTTTGAATCCCTAATGTTGTGGTCGTCCGCACCGATGTTCGCACGATTACATCAGGGACGGTAGCCGTTGTAAGAAGCAGCGCCAACGGATGTTCAGCTGGCGTTCATAAGATTAATAAAAACAACGGCTTGTATTAAGCCGGAGTTCATACACGGGCGCTTAATCTGTGTGTGAACGGTCAAAAAAGGAGGCGGCTATGAACACAATAACGTACCACTTCAGGAAACATCTGACGCTCCCGATCATATTTGGTCTGGGAATTCTGCTGGCTTTTGCGTCCACCGCAGAGGCGCACAAGATCGATCATCGACCCAGGGTCAGCCATGATGTCTATTTCACGCATGACAGCGGTTACGCTGCGCCGCGCTGGGTGCGGAAAGATCGCGGCTTTCGCCAGTGGTTTATGCACAGTCGCTATCGTTATGCGCGTCGGCAGAACTGGCGCAGACTCTACGACTTGTATTTGTATGACAGTCAAAAGCATCGACACAGTCATAGTTACTACCGGAGCGGGAAAAAATACCGCTACACTGTTGCTCCGCCGCGTCGGCACACGCACTAACAGAATGAACGATTGATTGAGCCCGGGCCTGCAGTTGGCCCGGGCTTTTTTGTTTTGGTGTTTAGATTCGTACTGTGCAGACAATCGCGGCAAGATGCCGCTCCCACGAAAGTTGCGCAGGCCCCGTGGGAGCGGCATCTTGCCGCGATTGCCTAATTCGTGCGTGATACGCTATCAACTACGGGGACCTATTCCAACCCTTTATCCAACGGACGCGCATGACCATGAATCTTGAAGATCTTCGCAGCGATCTGTCATCAATCGACCGACAGATTATTGAGCTGGTCGCGAAACGGCAGAAAATTGTTGGCGATATAGGACGGCGTAAGCAATCTTCCGGGCGCGCCACGCGTGACTACGAAAGAGAAAGGGACGTATTGGAAATGGCGCGCAGCCAGGCCGAAACAATGCAGGTCGACCCGAACCTGGCCGAGGAACTCATGACCGCACTGATCCGGTCGTCGTTGACACACCAGGAGCGTGATCGGGTAGCAGCGGAGGGCAAGGGCGATGGCCGCAGCGCATTGGTCATTGGCGGCATGGGCAAGATGGGCAACTGGTTTGTCGATTTTTTCAATTCGCAGGGATTCGTAACCACTATTGCCGATACCAGCGCCGTAACAGGTCCGCAAGGTTTTGCAGACTGGCGGGCGGCGGGTACTGACTACGATGTCATCGTTGTCGCAACACCGATGGTCGTATCAGGAGAAATTCTGAGCGAGCTCGCTGAGCTGAAACCTGAAGCGCTGATATTCGACATCGGATCACTCAAGACGCCGCTGAAGTCCGGTCTGCAGGCGCTGGCGAATGCTGGCTGCAAAGTCACGTCGCTACATCCCATGTACGGTCCGGATACGGAACTCTTGTCAGGCAGGCACCTGGTTTTTGTCGACGTCGGATCGAGTGTGGCGACAGCAGAGGCCAAGGAGCTGTTTGCTGCCACGATGGTCGATGAGCTGGATATGGGGCTGGATGAACACGATCGACTGATTGCCTACGTACTGGGACTCTCGCATGCGCTGAACATCGCGTTCTTTACAGCACTCGCCGAGAGCGGAGAGGCCGCGCCAAAACTGGCGAAGCTCTCATCGACGACATTTGATGCCCAACTGCTGGTGTCAGCAGCGGTCGCACAGGACAACCCGCGCATGTATTTTGAAATTCAGCATCTCAACAAATTCGGGCGCGATCCACTGGATGCATTGTATGAGTCTGTCGGGCGAATTCGCGACGCCGTCGCGAGCGGCGACGAGACGAGTTTCGTAGACTTGATGCAGAACGGTCGTGATTACCTGGCAACCCGGCAATAGCTGCCGCAGACACAGAGAATACGGCTTTGGCGGTGCCACATCAGTTTAATTGCTGATTGCACAAGTGACTGGATAATGAACAGATTCTCGATGATTTCCTGCCGTTGGCCAATAAATCTCATCTTCCTGGCGATGTTTTCCGTGGCCGGCTGTAGTGAAGACCCCTCGCCTGTGCCGCAGGTCGGCGTGGATAGCGCTGTTGCGCCAGCCGTTGCCAGCCCTAGGTCTATTGTTGTTTACGCTGCGAGTGGTGATGCACAAATCGGTCCGACGCTCGAAGCTTATACCGCAGAAACAGGAATCAGGGTCAACCTGGTCGTCGATGATTACGCAATGCTTGTCGCCAGGATTGAACGCTCCGGAAGTGGCTCGGTTGCGGACCTGTTAATTGCGACTAACGTCGGCGATCTCTGGAAAGCGGCAGAGAACGATATTTTCAGGCCTGTTTATTCCACGCTGGTTGCAGAACAAGTACCGGAGAACTTGCGTGATGCGGAAAAACTCTGGCACGCACTTTCCATTCGGGCACGAATTATTGTATACAACACGAATCTTGCGACCGCGTTACAGGTCGCCACGATCAGTGACTACGAATCTCTTGGCGATGAGTTGTGGAATGGCAAGCTTTGTTTGTCGTCGTCGAGCGTGCAGGGCAATCGTGCACTGATTGCCTATTTCATAAAAACCCACGGTGCACGTGATGCCGAATTAATCGTTCGTGGTTGGCAGGCAAATCTTGGCGCACCTGTTTTTGGCGATGACGGCGAACTTTTGCAGGCAATTGCGGATGGCCGTTGCTCGATAGGCGTTGCAGATTCAAACGACCTGGCGAAGTACGCCCGCGGCAGACCCGCCGCACCGCTGGCAGCGCACTGGTTTGCCGAAGGATCGTCCGCCTATATTGATGTAACAGGCGCTGGTGTGACCCGGCATGCAGAAAACCCTGACGGCGCCATAGCGCTTCTCGAATGGCTGACCTCCGGGCCGCCGAATGCACTGTTTGCGGCCCTCGGTCTTGAGTTCCCGGTCAATCGGGCAGCACCGACAGATGCGTCAATCGTGCAGTGGCGTGAGTACGTTGACGGACCGATGGGTGTTTCGGAGATTGGCTATTTCCTGGATGAAGCAGGAAAGCTGGCAGAGCGGGCGCATTACCCTTAGCTGGCGGCAAGCATTCGCGACTGAAGTCGCTCCCACAGCTACTCTTAATTCTGGCACGGACTCAATGGGTGGCCCAATGTCGTGGGAGCGGCTGTCTAAACTATTGTTCCTGGCTGCAGCATTAAGATGCGCATAAGAGCGAAGGCGCCGCGAATAGGATAACTTACGCTAGAGAGTCTCCCTAGTTAGTCCGGCGCGAGCGGCTCATCAAAATCAGGAATAACGGCACACCGAGCGCGGCAGTAAGCGCACCCACCGGAAGCTGCCGCGGCGCCAGCAGCGTTCTCGCCAGCGTATCGGCGAGCACCAGCAATATACCTCCGGCAAGTGCAGATGCAGGCAAAACTATACGGTGATCGCTGCCGGCCACGATGCGGATAAGATGTGGCACAACCAGACCGATAAAACCGATTACACCGACCGTTGTTACAGATATCGCAGTCGCCAGCGCTGTCACTGCGAAAATGATCAGGCGGAAACCTCTGACTGGCAAACCCACAATCGCGGCCTGCAGGTCGCCGCGCGCGAGAACATTCAGATGCCTTGCCGCAATAACGCCGGCCGTCGTTATTGCGGCCAGTAACCACAAGCTGCGCGCTGGTGTGTAGGCGTAGTTCAGGTCACCCATTAGCCAGAACAACATACCGCGCAGATTTTGATCCGGACTTAAGGCGAGCAACATAGTGGTCGCGGCACTAAAACCCGCTGCAAGTACAACACCGGTAAGTAGTAGCCGTGTTGGCGTCCAGCTGCCGCTGCCCTGTGCAATGGCAAAGACGAGCAAGGTCGCCGCCATTGCGCCGCCGAAAGCGGCAAAATCAACAATGGCCGCGCCAAGCCCAAGCATCATCGCAAGTAACGCCGCAACGGCCGCGCCACCGGAAGTACCCAGGATATAAGGCTCCGCCAACGGGTTGCGCAACAGAACCTGCATGAGTACGCCGGCCACAGCAAGCAATCCGCCGACACCAAAGGCCGTCAACGCGCGTGGCAACCTGAGATCGACGACCAGGGTGCGAATGTTGTCAGGAGCGACCCCCGTCAAAGACTGCCAGACCTGCTGTGCACTGATTTCGGCGCTGCCGGAGAGGAGCGCAACAAATCCCGCGAGTACAGAAAGTGTTACCAGCGCCGGAAACAGCAGCTGTGGGCGGACCAGTGTCACTCTTGATCTCCATTGGTTTTGCGGCGAAACGGTTACGCGATTATTCGATTATTGTAGTTGATTGCCGTGTGCATCTGGACAGGCTGATGGAATAGTGGAAAATTAGCACATGCTACTGAGTACATCATGAGTACCGATCACATCGATTCAGAGGGTTTTCGTGCCAACGTCGGCATCATACTTTGCAACGGCGAAGGCAAACTCTTGCTTGCGGGTCGGGTTGGCAGCAAGGGCTGGCAGTTTCCACAAGGTGGAATGATGCAGGGCGAAAGTACTGAACAAGCCATGTACCGCGAACTTCACGAAGAAGTAGGGCTGACTGAAGCAGACGTCGAGGTCCTTGGAACGACCAATGACTGGTTGCGTTACAGGCTACCCAAAAAATTCGTGCGCCAGCGCAGTATGCCGCTGTGCATCGGCCAGAAGCAGCGTTGGTTCATTTTGCGGCTTACTGCTGACGAAGATCGTGTCCGCTTCGATCGCTCCGAGACGCCAGAGTTTGATCGCTGGCGCTGGGTGGAGTTTTGGCGTCCGGTTACAGAGGTTATTTACTTCAAAAGACGCGTTTATGTAAGTGCGTTGCACGAACTCGGGCCGCACCTCTATCCCGAGGGTCTGCCGCCACGGCCGAGATGGTGGCCCAAACATTGGCGTACAGCCTTTGATAAAGACCTGGCTCGCGCTGAAAATGAACAGGCAGCAAATGATTCAGAAGGGTTTGACGATCGCGAGACAAATAATACCTAGCAGGAAAACCACCGGTATCTCATTGAACCAGCGCAACCATCGGGTGTCTGTTGGCAATCGCCCTGCTTTCAGTGTTTGGGTCCAGCGGTAGCACCTGAGGTGATAGACCAGAAGACCTGCCAGGAACAGCAATTTGAGATTGAACCAGCCTTGCGCCAGCAACGCAGGATTTGACCATAAAAGGATCAGGCCAAAGACCGTTGTCAATATCGCGCCGATGGTCATTAAGATAAAGAGGCGCCGCTCCATGACCGTAAAACGCTCTCGCTCAGTATCGGTGGTGGCCTCCACATGGTAGATAAACAGCCGCGGCAGGTAAAAAAGCCCGGCGAACCAGGTGACCATAAAGGCGATATGCAGCGCCTTAACCCACAAATACCCCATACCTAGCAGCATTCAGCCAATCTCCCTCAAATTCCAATAACGGTCGCCACTTTATAACCAATTCCGTGACTTGCCGCACTTCTGTTTGCCTATGTCTCCGCGTAACATAACGCGTCTGGATGGACTACAAACCAACTATTTGCAGATGAAGTCACAGTCATACATGCCTGGAACGGGCCGCAGCTGGATTATGCGTGCTGCTGTGACCATTGCCCTGGTTGTCGGCATTTACCTGGTGTTCGAGTTTGGTCGTATTCAGGCTGGTTACAATATCGCCGATGCGGTCGAGGAAAAGCAGGGTTACAAGAATGAAATCGGGGCTCTTGAAAAGCAGATAGCTGAGCTCAAACAAGAGATCGCACTGTTCGAAACGCATCGTGCGATTGATCAGGAAGCGTACAAGGTAGTAGAGACCGATTTGATTGATTTGCAACGCAAGATACAGGAGCAGGGCGATGCAATCGCGTTTTATAGAGGCATCGTTTCTCCGGCTGACGGAGGGCGAGGATTAAGGGTTCAGGATTTCAAAGTTTCAAAAGGGAAGGATGAGCGGCAATTTCATATGCGGCTGGTGCTGGTCCAGGTTATGCAACACGATCGTAGTGTAAAGGGTGACGTCGAGTTCAGTCTTGAGGGGTCTCAGGATGGCGTGGCGACAACCTACAACCTGGCGGAGTTACTGCCGGAAGATGAAAAAAGCAACTGGCCGTTTGCCTTCAGATATTTTCAGGATTTCGATCGCGAACTGGTATTGCCCGCCGGATTTACACCGGAGAAAATCAATATCGAAGTGAAATCGCGAACCAAGTCTATTGCGAGTGTGAAGCAGAGTATTCTCTGGCAAACAGCACTGAGTTAAGAGCAGGGAGTGACGTATCATGTTTGGGCGTAATCAAAATAGTAAAGGTGTCATCGACACGCTGGTGGGATCAAATTCGAAGGTTAATGGTGACCTTCACTTTTCCGGCGGCTGTCATGTGGACGGAACCGTAAAAGGCAGCGTAAACGCGGAACCGAATAGTAATTCTACCCTGAGTATCTCGGAAGAGGGTAGCGTCGAGGGCGGCGTATCGGTCCCATATGTTGTGCTGAATGGCATAGTGCGTGGCGATGTGGTCGCTTCTCAGCGTGTGGAATTGGGGCCAACCGCAAGAGTCATCGGTAATGTGTATTATAATCTGATCGAAATGGCGATCGGTGCCGAAATAAATGGCAAACTCGTCCATCAACCCGAAGGCCAGGTACCATTGCTGAACAAGAGCAGCAATGTAATGGAATCACCGGTGAAGGTGGTTCAAACTGGCTGATTGCTCGCTTAATGAAAACTGGATTATTGATTTATGAATACTGAAACCCCTTTTATTGGATCGGCGGCGGCGCCAACACCCATAGTCTTCACGGATGCGGCCGCAATAAAAGTGCACGAATTGATTCAGGATGAAGACAATCCTGATTTGATGTTGCGTGTGTTCATTTCGGGCGGTGGCTGTTCCGGATTCCAGTACGGCTTTACGTTCGATGAAAAAACAGAAGATGGCGATTCGAGCGTCGAAAACCAGGGAGTGAAGCTGGTTGTTGATCCAATGAGTGTGCAGTACCTGATGGGTGCCGAGATTGATTACAAGGAAGACCTGCAGGGTGCGCAATTTATTATTCGCAATCCGAACGCCGCGACAACCTGCGGATGCGGCTCCTCATTTTCTGTATAAATTGAAACGCTGTTAACTGACCGTCTCAGGGAAATTCACAAGGCCCGGTACAATAAGTAACGCCTCCGCAGATTCTGCTATAGATACAAACAGTCCTGATACGGCGCCCGAAGTTCTGGCCGCTGTCGACCTGGGCTCAAATAGTTTTCACATGATCGTTGGCGAGCTGCGCCATGGCCAGCTCGCGATCATTGATCGCCTCAAGGAAACTGTTCGCCTGTCCGAGGGCCTGACTGACAAAGGCGCGCTGACAGCGCCCGCCAAGCTCAGAGCGCTCGAATGCTTATCCCGTTTCGGCGAGCGTCTGCGCAATATGCGGGCATCCAGTGTAAGGACGGCCGGCACCAGTACGCTACGCCGCGCCAGTGACAGCAAGGCTTTTCGCAAAGAGGCCGAAAAGGCGCTTGGGTTCCCGATTGACGTGATCTCCGGTATCGAAGAGGCCCGCCTTATCTACAACGGCGTTACACACAGTCTGCCGCCCACAGATGGTTTCCGATTGGTGCTCGACATTGGCGGCGGCAGCACCGAGCTGATTCTGGGCAAGGCGGCCAAACCCAGTGCCCTCGAAAGCCTGAATATGGGCTGCGTTGTGATGACCGAAAAATATTTCGTTAACGGGGTCATAAACGAAAAGAATTTTTCCGCGGCGCGTCTTGCTGCACGGCTCAAGCTAAGACCCATAAAAGCGTTTTTTCGCGATTCACTGGAAATCGAGGCAATCGGTACGTCAGGCACAATTATTTCGACAGAAGCTGTAGCGCGAGAGCTGGGAATCATAGATTCCAATGACCTGTTGCCAGGGGTTGTCGAAAAGCTGATAGAGAAAGTTCTTGAATTCGACAATATTGCTGATTTGTCATTGTCCGGATTGTCAGAACGCCGTGCGCAGGTGTGGCCAGGCGGATTAGCGATTCTGGTTGAGCTCATGGAAGTTTTGCGTATCGACGGACTGAAGATTTCTGATGGGGCACTGCGTGAGGGGCTTCTTTACGATCACCTCGGACGACTACAGCATGAGGACGCCCGCGAAAGAAGTGTCCAGGCACTCGCGCTGCGCTATAACGTCGATCAGGCTCAGGCAGCGCGTGTCGGTGCGACGGCATCAGGACTTTTTGAACAATGTGCCAAACCGTGGCAACTCGATGCATCGCTCGCAGCGAAGGTGCTGCGGTGGGGCACACGCCTGCATGAGATCGGGCTCGACATTTCTCACAGCGGTTTTCAAAAGCATGGGGCGTATATAGTAGAAAATGCCGATTTGCCTGGTTTTCCTCGTTCGGAGCAACTGTTCCTGGCATTCCTGATCGCAGCACAACGGCAACGCATTGACCAGAGCAAGCTGGAGCAACTGCCTGCAGCGTGGCGAACACCGGCACTGCGCCTGGCAATATTGCTGCGGCTGGCAGTGTTGCTGAATCGCAGCCGCAGTTCACTCGAACTTCCCAAAATTCAGAGCAACGTTGAGGAAGGCAGCATCAGGCTGGGTTTTCCGCAGGGTTGGTTGGACGACAACCCGTTGACGATTACCGATCTGGAGAGGGAAAAAGATTTCCTGGCGCAGGTTGGCTACGACCTCACGTTTTTCTAGACTTATCGCCCGCTGGGCGGGCTCCTACAATTCTAATTAGCGAATGTAGGAGCCCGCCCAGCGGGCGATCAGGTCATAAATACCAACTAGTTCGCCGACGCAAGCCTTGCCAAAAACGTCTGCTGCGCCGAGATCGGCTTTTCCTTGCCGGGGGTAAGCCGGTGGTAGGAGCCATCACCGCACAACTCCCAGGCCTGGCAATTGTCTGCAAGAAAAAGTTCCAGATCCTTCTTTAATCGTTGTTTTAGCGGTTTCTGCCGAATCGGGAAACACGTTTCTGTCCGTCTGAAGAAATTTCTATCCATCCAGTCGGCGCTGGAGCAGAAGAACTCTTCGTCGCCATCGTTAAGGAAATAATAGACGCGAGAGTGCTCCAGGAATCGTCCCACAACCGAACGTATCGAGATATTTTCCGACAGGCCCGCGACGCCGGGACGCAATGAACAAATACCGCGAACAATCAGGTCAATCTTGACGCCTGCCTGAGACGCCTGATAGAGCACGTCAATGATCCGCGGCTCAATCAATGAATTCACTTTTGCAACAATGCGTGCCTTTTTGCCAGCGTTGGCGTTGGCCGTCTCACGCTCAATTCTCCTGACAAGCTCGTCAAAAAGAGAAAATGGTGCGGTAAGTACTCTGTCGAGATCCACGGCTGCAGTCAGGCTTGTTAGTTGCATGAAGATTTTGTGCACGTCCTCGCCGAGTTTTCGGCTACCGCTGAAATAACCGTAATCTGTGTAAACGAGAGTCGTGCCGCTGTGATAATTGCCTGTGCCCAAATGCACATAGCGACAAACTTTCTTTCCCTCGCGTCTGACAACCATGGCCATCTTCGCGTGTGTTTTGTAGCCAACCAACCCATAAACAACGTGCGCACCCGCTTCCTGAAGCCGGTTTGCCAGCGAAATATTGGCGGCCTCATCGAATCTCGCCATCAGCTCGATCACGACTGTAATTTCTTTGCCTGCTTTTGCGGCCCGGACCAGATGATCGACGATTGGGGAGTTCGATCCGGTGCGGTACAGCGTTTGTTTGATTGCCAATACGTCCGGATCGCTGGCAGCAGAAGCGATGAAATCAGTAACCGGGGCGAATGACTGGTACGGATGATGCAGCAGGATGTTTTTGGATTTGAGAACCGCAAAAATACCCTTGTCGGTCTTCAGGGCGGCCGGGATGCCTGGCGTAAACGACGGGTAACAGAGATCAGGGCGGCTACCTGCATCACAGATCATAGCAAGACGATTCAGATTGACGGGTCCGTCGACATGAAACAGATCCGCCTGGTCGAGCGAGAAGTGGTCGCGCAGGAAATCGCACAAATCCTGTGGACACTCCTTGGTTATCTCAAGACGTACTGCTGCGCCGTAACGACTGGCTGCAAGCTGACCTTCGAGCGCGCGTACGAGATCATCCACCTCTTCATCATCGACATAGAGATTGCTGTTTCTTGTTGCTCTGAATTGATAACAACCCTCCAGTGTCAGGCCCGGAAACAGATCATCGACGTGAGCATGGATGACGGATGAGAGAAACACATAGTCTTCGCGGCCTGTTTCACATAGCTCCGCTGGCAGCTTGATAACACGCGGCAGTGACCGCGGTGCCTGCACAATTGCCCGGTGTCGCCGGCGGCCGAAGGCATCTTTGCCATTCAGGCGCACGATAAAGTTAAGACTTTTGTTGAGGATGCGCGGAAATGGTCGGGACGGATCCAGTGTCAGTGGCGTCAGGACGGGCACAATTTGCTGCGCAAAATAGTCAGCGAGCCAGCGCCTTTGATCTACACTCCAGTCAGCACGCTGCAGGAAATGTATTTGCTCATCGGCAAGCGCTGGCAGAATGGTCTCGTTGAGAAGCTTGTATTGCTCATGCACCAGGACAACTGCTCGATGACGAATCTCATCCAGCAGCTGTTGTGGCGTCATATCGTCCGGGCCCGGCGCCGGTGCGCCTATCTCAAGTCGCTGCTTCAGCGACGCGACCCGAATTTCAAAGAATTCATCGAGGTTCGTGCATGAGATGCACAAAAAACGCAGCCGCTCAAGAATCGGTACTGCGGGATCCCGTGCCTGGTCCAGTACACGCCAGTTAAACTCAAGCAGGCTGAGTTCACGATTGATGTACTTTTCAGCAGGCGGTAGTACAGGCGGGTCCACTGGTAGTTCCTTATGCTGGCGGACCAGACAGTATATCAATCAGCACGATGTAAATGGATCGCAGGTGGCGCAAGTTAAGAAAAAACTGCGCCAAGTATCGTCGCCCGCTTCGCCCCCGTAACTTCCGGTAGATTGCCCGGTTTGCCCTCGATGCGACGTTTCGCCAGCCAGGCGAAGGCGGCAGCTTCAACCCAGTCAGGATGCAGGCCGTAATCCTCGGTTGATTGCACTGAGGTTCCAGACAAGTAGCTTTGCAGACGATGTATCAGGTTTGTGTTGTGTACGCCGCCGCCACAGACCAGCAACTGTTCGATAGCAGGCGCGTGTTCCAGGACAGACATTGCGATAGTGCGAGCGCTGAGTTCCGCAAGCGTTGCTTGCAGGTCTTCGGCCGCCGCGACTTCTTCGCCAGATGCGGCCAGTCGACTTTCGATCCAGGTGCTGTTGAAGTATTCGAATCCTGTACTTTTGGGTGGTGGCAGTTTGAAGTAGGGGTCGGCAAGCATTTCATCCAGCAGCGGTTGTACAACGCGGCCACTCTCTGCCCAGGCACCACCTTTGTCGAAAGGTTCGTCGCGGGACTGCCGACACCAGGCATCCAGCAAAGTATTTCCAGGTCCGGTGTCAAAACCCAGGACCGTCGTTGACTCAGGAAGGAGGAGCGTGACATTAGCAATTCCGCCGATATTCAGTACGCCGCGATTCTTGCCGCGATCGGCGAATAGCCATTGATGAAATGCTGGCGTCAATGGCGCACCTTCGCCTCCGAGCGCAAGATCGCGGCGCCGGAAATCTGCCACTGTCGTTATACCGGTACCTGCGGCAATTATGTTTGCATCGCCGATTTGCAACGTAAACGGTCTTGCGGCGCGTGGTTGGTGACGTAAGGTCTGGCCGTGACTGCCAATTGCATTGACCAAATCAGAAGCAACGCCTTGTTTTTCTAACAGTGTATTGGTGGCATCTCTGAAACACTCGCCGACCCATTGATCCAGGTGTCCGATCATATCGACCGTACAATCGGCGGGTGATTGTGCTGCGGAAATTAGTCTATTGCGCAATTCGTGCGGGTACGGAGCGGCCAGTGTAGCCAGCACATTGCATTGATGATCACCGAACTCGACCAGTGCGGCGTCGATACCGTCCATGCTGGTGCCTGAAATCAGTCCAACATAAAGTGCAGGCGAATTAGCGGGAGTTTGCATTGCAGTTATTAGTCGAGCGACAGTGAGGCAACCAGCGTTCTCTTGTATTGCAGCAGTTCGTTCAGGATAGGCTCAACCGTAGCCAGAAAATCGTTACGATATTCGTCTTTTATCGGCGCTGCCTGCGGGAGTTTCACCGTGCGTGGATTTCTGTGTACACCATTCAGTCGATACTCATAATGCAGGTGCGGAGCCGTGGCGAGACCGGTCTTGCCAACATAACCAATAGTTTGTCCCTGGATTACCCGACGGCTGACTCGTGCTGAATTGTCGAATTTCGACATGTGTGCATAAAGCGTTGTGATGTTGCCGCCGTGCTGCACGATGACGGCATTGCCATAGCCGTTCTTGACGCCGCGAAAGATGACCTTGCCATCACCAGCTGCTTTAATCGGTGTGCCGCGCGGTGCCGAATAATCGACGCCACGATGTGCCCGGATTGTATTGAGAATGGGGTGACGTCGACGCGGGTTAAAACTCGAACTGATTCGCGAAAAGTCTACCGGTGCTCTGACGAATGCCTTGCGTACGCTGTGGCCATCTGGTGTGAAGTAATCTGTGCGGCCGGTGTCATCTACATAACGAATCGCCTGGAAAGTCCGCCCGTTATTATTGAACTCGGCGGCGACTATCTCGCCATCGGTTACGAATTTTCCGTCCTGATATATTTCTTCAAACAAAATGTAGTAATCATCACCGCTACGTATGTCCAGGACAAAATCGACATCCCAGGCGAAGATGCCGGCAAGATTCATTATGGTTTTGTCAGGTAGTCCCGCAGCTGCAGCACTTTCAAACAGTGACGAATTAATCCTGCCATAACCGAGTTTCGTGCGAATCTCGATAGGCCGTTCAATGATCTCGGCAGTAAACAGGTCTTCCTCTTTGGTGATCTTTAGCGCGCTGGTCAGACCCAGTTCGCGATACAGGCTGACCAATTGACCGTCGTCATGCTCAATATCAAACTCGTCGCCTGGAATAAGCCTTTTAAGGTGTGGTGCAGCTTCGGGCAAGCGAATGATCATCGCGAGGTTGCCCAGATCAAGCTTGTTCCTGCGAAAAAGGCGATCGAGGGTGTCGCCACGCTTAATAGTAAGGTGCAGCTGGTCGTACTCGGGTGCAAGGCTAAGCGGCGGATGAAACGCCGGGAACGGCGACGGTGCTCTATCAATCTCTATATCGGATAACGAAGCACGGGCGGGCGGGTTCGTAGCCTCGATTGCTGGAACATCGGGAGAGAACGTTGCAGCGGCGACGGTTACAGCACCGACTTCGTGCTCAACGGGTGCTGCATTTGTGCCGGACGCACTTTTCAATAACAACAACAGCGCAATACCGATCAGCGGAAGTCCCAGACCGACGATGAACCAGTGCTGCGACCTGAACTTTTTGACCTCTTGTCTGGCAGGTGATTTGTAGTCGTGAAGTAATGGGCTCACTGGACGATTCAAGTCTGCGGCTCCCCAATCGCTTGAAGCCGCTACTCTACAGCGAGTCTGTGGGAAGGTCAAAGAAAACTGTTATAACTCATAGCCTTAAACTGAAATCGTAAGTGTGATTCTCGGCACAGATTGTATCCAGAAAATCGGCTAGTGCACGCCTCGAGTGATCCTGACCCACAGCAAAACGTGCTGCCGGCCACAATTGTTTATCAATTCGCCACACAACGCTTTCCTCTGCGGTTGAGAATGCTAAAGTTCCGCTGCCGCTCGCTGGAATTGACAGGGATATGACAAGCATCAAAGAACAAATCGCAGAACTGACACGTGGAACCGACGAAATCCTTCCCGACGGAGGCCTCGAGGAGAAACTCAAGCTCGGACGCCCGCTCGTCGTCAAGGTCGGCTTCGATCCGACGGCACCGGATCTTCATGTTGGCCACACAGTGGTCATCAACAAGATGCGCCAGTTCCAGGAGTACGGACACGACATCGTATTCCTGATTGGTGATTTCACCGGGATGATCGGTGATCCCAGCGGCAAGAATGTGACCCGCCCGCCATTGAGTCGTGAAGAAATTGAGGCGAATGCGGCGACCTATGAGGAGCAGGTGTTCAAGATTCTCGATCCGGACCTGACCAGAATCGAATTTAATTCGAGCTGGATGGGTGAAATGGACGCAGCTGGACTAATTAAGCTCGCGTCGCAGCATACGGTCGCTCGCATGCTCGAACGTGACGACTTCAATAAACGTTACAAATCCGGCCAGTCTATTTCGATACATGAGTTTCTCTACCCGCTGGTGCAGGCATACGACTCGGTTGCACTCAAAGCCGATGTCGAGATGGGTGGCACTGATCAGAAATTTAACCTGCTGGTCGGCAGGCAACTGCAGCAGAATTTTGGCCAGGAATCGCAACTGGTGCTGACCATGCCATTGCTGGAGGGCCTGGACGGGGTGCAGAAAATGGGCAAATCCCTCGGCAACTATATAGGCATCACTGAACCACCCGGTGAGATGTTTGGCAAGATCATGTCCATTTCCGATGACCTGATGTGGCGATATTTTGAGTTGCTCAGCTTCCGTCCATTAAAAGAGATCGAGGCACTCAAAGCGGCGACCGACAACGGTCAGAACCCGCGTGACGTCAAGTTTGAGTTGGCGCAGGAGATCATTAGCCGTTTTCACGATAAAGGGGCAGCGGAGCGGGCAAAGGCTGAATTTATCTCGCGTTTTCAAAAAGGGGCCATGCCTGAAGAGATTGAGGAAATCTCGATCGCGAGCAATGCAGGCAAGCTGGGCATTGGGCACCTGTTAAAGGAGGCTGGCCTGGTCGCCAGTACATCTGATGCCTTTCGCATGATCAAGCAGGGCGCGGTACGCATCGATGGCGAGCGGGTGGCAGATCGCAACACGGAGATCCCGGCAGGCAGCACTCATATATACCAGGTCGGCAAGCGAAAATTTGCCAGGGTCCAGCTAACCTGAATCCATCGAAAAAGGCGGCGCAAACCGACGTCGAAAGTTCGGATTTGCAGCCCAACCTGGAAAATATCAGTCCGCTCAGCAGTGCAGCCCCCCGCATTACCCGCGACCCGGCCGATACGACCACAACAATCTGCGCAATTATCCCCGGCGACCAGAGCGGTCAGGTTTTTGGCGATCGGGACCATCCGCGGGCCCTGGTTCACAATAAGGGCGAAAACATGCATTTTTCCCGGGGAAAGCAACAATTGCTGATTAAAAGCCGACGGCCAGGATGGCCATCGAGGGAGCGTTTCAAATGCACCGAAATAAAGTGTTGACGACCCGCGATTCGTCGATATAATGCCCCGCTCGCTGAGGGAACGATGTCCTTCAGCCAGACTCCGAATATCAAGACGTACATGCAATGAGGGCTGTCACTTAAACCCCCAGAGCATGTATCATTATGGGTCTGCTCGGCGAAAGTCGGGAGTCGCTCTTTAACAATTGAATCAGATAATTTGTGTGGGTGCTCGCGTTGGAATTTGCTTAAGGCAAAATCAAACGTGAATACCTAAGTTTAATTTGTAATTAAGTTTAGGATCACGTCTTTAGCAAGAAGCTCAATGCTTTAAACTGAAAAGTTTGATCCTGGCTCAGATTGAACGCTGGCG
>CAYOHF010000003.1:0-77799 GCA_964403695.1 uncultured Woeseiaceae bacterium
GCTTCTTCACGTACTGCCAATCCTCGTCGGCAAGCGGTACGGGCTGCAAGTTGATCCGCTTATCTTCCACCACACGCATATCCTTCTGTCCCTCGGTTTGAGGGCCTATTGTCAGGCACAACGCCGAGAAAGCAAACCTGATCTGTGAATCACCCCCAGTTTAGTGGTGCCGGTGTGAACATTCTTAACATTCTTGCCATCAGTTTAATGGTGCCGTGGAGTTAAATGGTGCCGGTGCAAACTTTCTAACATTCTCGCCAGATTCCGACGTTGGTAGCCCATGCCTTGGTCTATACGCTTGAGGCATGGCGCGCAAACCCCGCATACCTTTCGCCGGTGCTCTTTATCATGTGATTCTGCGTGGAAACGACCGCCAGGATATTTTCTTTCAGCCGAGTGATCGTCGGTTGCGAGAAACGATTCTAAAGGCTGCAATGGAACGCTATCAGTCCAGTATCCACTGTTTCTGCTGGATGACAAACCACCAGAACATGGTCATTCGGGTTGACGATAAGCCGCTCGCAGCGGCGATCAGCCAGTTGATCTTTCGGCATAGCGCTGCAGGACGACGGAAATGTTAAGAATGTCTACACCGGCACCATCTTAGGCCGTTTTCGTTGGGGACAGCCTATTCACTCACCGAGATCGTAACTTTGTTTACGCGCCCGGTAAAAGCACCTCGCGTCGCGGCATAGGACTCGACTACCGGTGTCGCACCATCTACCGCTACATCAGCTGTCTCATCAGCGGAAAAGATTGCCGGCTGTGTTCGCTCAATACGGCCGTTTGCCATCTCCTCGCCATTGACTGAAATCGTCGCAAGGCCACCTTTGCCAGCACCGCCGCCGTCATAAGTGAAATTCAAACGAACTACAGAGGTTCCCGCAGCCAATGGTTGCTTCGCAGAAATTGACGTACTTTCGAGTCCAATATAGTTGTACGTATAGGTTGGGACGCCATCCCTCAAGTACAAACTCCAGCCGCCAAATCTGCCGCCTTGTGCAATGATTACACCGTCGCCGCCGCCATTAGGGACATCGACTTCTGCGACAATTAGCTTCGACTGGTTTTTCACATTGATGAATGCGTTCTCGCTTATATCCTTCATACCATGGGAGAGTGTCAGAGATGTGCGACCGCCCATCAAATCCGGACGCCCCGCTACGGCGGCGTTTAATCGTTCCAGTCCCCTATCATCCAGCGGCAAAACGCGATTCTCTGCAGCAACCCGCATAAATTCGTCTTGTAAATCTTTCAACTTCTCCGGGTGTTGATCCGCAACGTTATTAGACAAGCTAAAATCTTCATTGGCGTTGTAAAGCTCCCAGATATCATCCTGAAGACTTCGCAATGGCGCTGAATCCCAGGGTTGCTTGTGCACAACTCGCGCGAGCCAACCATCCTGGTAGAACGCACGGTTGGCGAAAATTTCAAAGTATTGCGAAGTGTGTCGTTCCTCGGCATCGGCGTCGTCGAACGTGTATACGAGGCTGGTTCCCTGAATTGCCGTTTGCTGTACGCCGTTGACGTGCGTCGGTTCTGGTACGCCCGTCGCCTCGAGAATTGTTGGAACGACGTCAATGACGTGTGCGAACTGAGAACGGATCTCGCCGTCCTTTTTGATGCGCTCAGGCCAGTTAATGACCATGCCGTTGCGTGTCCCACCAAAATCACTTGCGACTTGCTTGGTCCAGGCGAACGGCGTATCGCCAGCAACGGCCCAACCGGCCGCCATGTGCGGGTAGGTCATCTCGTTGCCCCACTCTTCATAGTGTTCGAGCTGATCTGCAACCGATTCTGTAACGCCGTTTAATGAGGTGTACTCGTTATAAACACCGTTCATTCCACCCTCGGCGCTGGTCCCGTTATCGCCGGCAATATAAAAAATCAGAGTATTGTCGAGCTCACCGATTGCATCAAGATTGGCAATCACGCGACCAATTTCGTAATCCGCGTACTCCGCAAAACCGGCAAAGACTTCCATTTGGCGCGCAAACATACGCCTCTCGTCAGCGGAAAGCGTATCCCAGTCCTTTATGTCATCGGGTTTCTTCGCTAGCTGTGTGCCTGCTGGGACGACACCTAATACGATTTGCCGCTTCAGCGTGTCTTCGCGTAATTGATCCCAGCCACCATCAAATTTGCCCTTGTATTTTGCCGCCCACTCTTCGGGTACATGGTGCGGTGCGTGAGTCGCGCCGGGTGCAAAGTAAACGAAGAACGGTTTGTCAGGTGTAAGGGCCTGTTGGAAACTAATCCACTCAATGGCTTGGTCCGCCATGTCGGTCATGAAGTTGTAGTCCGGGTCGTCTGGCGTCTCAACGGGTGACATTCCATCGTAAATCAGCGGTGCCCATTGATTGGTCTCGCCACCGAAAAATCCGTAGAACTTGTCGAAGCCCTGTCGCGTCGGCCAGCGATCAGTCGGACCGGATGGACTGACCTCCCAGGCTGCTGTTTCATGGTTCTTGCCGAATTGCGCGGTGCTGAAACCGTTATAGCGCAGAACCTTCGCGACCGATGCGACGTTCGCAGGGGTTTGGCCAGTTTGGCCGATAAAACCAGTGGCGGTTTCGGTAATCGACCCCATGTTATTCATGTGGTGATTGCGTCCCGACAACAAGGCGGTGCGCGTCGGCGCGCAAAGTGCGGTGGTATGCATTCGGTTGTAGCGTAATCCGGTTTCTGCGAGTGCACTCAGCGTTGGCATTGCCACCGGGCCGCCGAAGGTATCTGTTACGCCAAAGCCCATATCGTCGACGAGTATGATCAGCACGTTGGGTGACTTGGCCGGAGCGGTCACTGCAAACGGTGGAGGCATATCAACTTTACGTGCATCCATTTCCGTTACGAGGGGTTGTTCGGGAACGTGAATCGGCAGGATTGTTCGGTCGATCTGCTCTTCAGCATCCGCTCCAACACAGCCGGACAGGAGAATTGCGAAAATTGAGACAAGCGAAATAGTGATTTTGTTCATCGGTCGAGTTCCTGACAGTTTGGGAAATTATTACGAACGCCGAAAATGCGCTCAGTAGATAATGATAACTGCGACCAAACCATCCGCACTACAGTTTAGCGAGCATCAAGCACAAAATATCAATTTTGCGCAAACAATAATGATTCTCGGTTCAACGGCTATAGCTAATGAAATCTTCTCGTAGTTCTACCGAACTGCCCGAACGGGCCAGCGTTTGGTGTGGCTTCTCGCCGAAAAGCCGTTGATAGTCAGACGCAAATTGACCCATGTGAGAAAAACCGTGCGCCTTCGCGATACTCGCGACGCTTGAGTCTTGTCGTTTTGCCATTAGCAACCCAAGTCGGGTGGCATTTAGCTTTTGCGCTTTTAGAAACTGGCGTGGTGAACAAACGAATATTTCCTTGAACGCGTACTCTAAGGTACGCCGACTTACTTCGCCTATAGTACAAAGCTCGTCAATCGAATCAGGGGCATGCCCGTTTTCAGCAATATGCTGCTGGATCTTCGCCACTGCTGTTCGGCGCAACTCGGTCGGTTCCTTGCCCCAATCACTTTCAATGGGTGCCGCGATGCAACGCAGCAGCTCTTCAACAACGTCACGTTCGAGTGCCGCTGCTTCTTCTATTATCTTTCCACTTTTTTTCAGACGATCGAGAATGCTGGTCAGCCATCTGTCGAATTTTCTAAGTGCTGCCGGTTGACAGCTAATTGGGTGTGCAGTGTCATGAAGTCGTTTTTGGGTCGAGTTGCTACCCTTAGCAAGCAAGCGAGCATGTGTCTCGGCGACCAATGCGACGCACATCGTTGTTGTGCGCGGCGGGGCGACGAGGTCGAAGGCCTCGTTCGCATTGACGACAACTAACTGATTCTTACCTACCGCTGTTCCGTTCCAGGTGGCGTGATTTCGTGGGCAGTTGATATACGTAACATTGAAATACTGTGCATTACCTGAAACACGCAGGCGTCGATTGGATGTTGTTTGACTGACCAGCACCCCACCTGCCTTGCACTTGATAATGTCGCTGCTAAATGGGCCATCATCGAGTTGAACAATCGCAGTTTCTGTCGTGCGCGACAACGCGTTGATTTGTTCAAAATCGGTAATACGTGCGTGCTTCAAATACGCGTGTTCATCTTCCATGGCCATACCGTGGATTCTATCTCATATAATGTTTCGAACTCGTGACTTCTGCATTCGGGGCGCAATACTCCACCACCGAAATTCGAGTTTGGGTGTCTGTCGAAATCTCGAATTTTGATTCGAACAACCAGAGAGATCGGTGGCAATAGTCTGAACATCAAGGGCTCTTTGAAGAAGAAACGCTGTTGATGATATTTCCAGGATAGTTGACGTTAGCATGAAACTAAGTGGTGAATGCGCCATAGGCTTACGTGGTAAAGGCGTAACTTTTTGAGCGGACGGCAAGGCTTTCCGTATGGCCACTATCCCCACAGATCTCACAGGGTTACTACCCACCGGTTGTAAACCTATTGATTTTCCTTATTCGAACGCGAAATCTTCCTTGTCCATCTGCATTACCGAACGGGTTGGTGCCAGTGCGCAGGTTTTGTGAGTACTGGCACGGGGCAGGAGTCGCTCAAAGTAGAACTCGGCCGTCTGAATCTTGGCGCGGTAGAAATCTGCAGTCTCCGTTCCCTTTCCGTTGTGTAACAACTCAGAAGCTTTGTCTGCCTGCAGCGCCCAGAAATAGGCCATCATTACGTAACCCGAATACATGAGGTAGTCGACCGATGCTGAACCGACAATTTCACGATCACCGCTCGCACGCAGCATGATGCGCACAGTCAGAACATTCCACTCCACTGCTCGCCTGATTAAAGTGCGTGACATTTTGCCGATCGCGCCGGGTGCAAACATTCGCTTTCGAGCGAGGCCGAACATCATTCCCGTAAATTCCCGTACGCATTTACCCCTGGAGGCCAGCAGCACTTTACGGCCAAGCAAGTCCAGCGCCTGAATGCCAGTCGTCCCTTCATACAAAGTCGCTATCCTTGCGTCGCGGGCAATCTGCTCCATACCGTGCTCGTGGATATAGCCATGTCCGCCATACACCTGTATGCCCAAATTGGCAGATTCGAGACCCATTTCGGTCAAAAACCCTTTCAGGATTGGAGTAAAGAAACCCAATCGATCGTCGTACTCCTTTTGCTTTTCGGTGTCACCGTCCTGCGCCGCTGCAAACATGACATCAGCGATCTGCGCCGCGCTATAGATCATCGCTCGGCCACCTTCGGCGATAGCTTTTTGCGTGAGCAACATGCGCCGCACGTCGGGATGCCAGATCAGCGCGTCCGCCGCGAAGTCGATATCTTTGTCATTCGCAAGCGAACGCATTGATCGTCGTTCCCTGGCGTAAGGCAGGGCCCCCTGAAACGATGCCTCGGCATGGCAGATTCCCTGAATGGCAGTACCGATGCGTGCCGTGTTCATGAACGTAAACATCGCCTGCAGCCCCTTGTTCGCTTCCCCGATCAGGTAGCCAACGGCCCCGTCGAAATTCAACACGGCTGTTGCGGAGGCGCGGATTCCCATTTTGTGCTCAATCGATCCGCAGTTGACTGTGTTGCGCTCGCCGAGTGAGCCATCCTCATTGACCAGAAATTTCGGCACAACAAACAAGGAAATCCCCCGCGTTCCCGCGGGCGCACCCGGGAGGCGCGCCAGGACAATATGAATGATGTTTTTGACCAGGTCGTGTTCACCAGCGGAGATGAAAATTTTTGTCCCCTCGATGTGATAGCTGCCGTTGTCCTGCGGCTTAGCCATAGTACTAATTTGCGCCAGATCGGTGCCGCATTGCGGTTCGGTGAGACACATCGTGCCAGTCCATTCACTGGCCACTAATGGCGGCAGATACTGGTTCTTCTGGGCCTCGGTTCCGTATTCCAGGATGGTATTGATGCAACCCAGGCTAAGGCCGGGATACATGCCAAAAGACCAATTGGCGGCACCCATCATTTCCGAATTGAACAAACTGATCGACGTGGGTAAACCCTGGCCGCCATACGCAACCGGGAATGACAAGCTCTGCCATCCGCCATCGGCGTACTGCTGATAAGCCTCTTTGAAACCGGCCGGGGTGCTTACATTTCCGTCGTCGAATCGACAGCCCTCCTCGTCACCCGAAAGGTTGAGCGGCGCGAGCACATCCTCACAAATTGCCGCGGCACCTTCGAGGATAGCCTCGACTGTTTCGGGCGTTGCTTCTGCACCGTTGGACAGCGATTCGTAGTGCGTCGGGTAGTCGAGCACTTCGCTGATCAGGAAACGCATATCGCGAAGGGGGACTTTGTATTCGGTCATTTGCCTGCCTATTAATCCTTGGTCGCGCTGAACTGAGCGCAGCCTTGTTTTCGCCGTTACCACGATGAATATGTACTTACGGTAGCGTAACTTACGTTTGCGTAACTTACGTCACCGTAATATGCTTGTCAAGATGAGAAAGAAGAAAGGACAATCAGGACGGCTCACCGCTGCAGCCAGGCGCGCGCAGCTCATTGAAGTCGGACGGGCGACGTTTGCGGAGCGCGGTTACGAGGCCACTACGGTCGAGGAGATCGCCGCCCGCGCAAAAGTCTCAAAACCCATCCTCTACCATCACTTCGGCGGCAAAGAAGGACTTTACGCTGTAGTGATCGACCGCGAGGTTGAACACGTCCTGGGACGGATTGCCGCAGCAGTGAGTGTCGGCACAGCCCGCGAGAGACTCGAACAAGCGGTGCTTGCGTACCTCATGTACGTACAGGAACACCCGCAAGGATTTGCAATTCTGCTGAGGGACGCGCCGCTACATAAACAGAGTAGCGAAATGCCAGCCTTGATGTACGACCTGGCAGATCGCATCGGCGATGTTTTTACCGAGCAGTTCCGCATCGCCGGCTACGATTCTAAAGCAGCGCCCATTTATGCTCACGCCCTTGTCGGTATGGTCGCCTTTGTCGGGCCGTGGTGGACGGAGAGCAACAAGCCGCTCTCCGTTGAAGCTACCGCCAGCCACATTGCGGCATTAGCATGGATGGGTCTGCGCCACCTGCCCAAGAAACCTACGCTGCTGGAGTGAGCCGCGAGCGCGGTGGCCTTAGGGGCGCGAATATCGAAGACGCTCCCGGGCAGCAAATCTCCCGGAGTTGCAGAATAACGTGCGCCAGCGTTTATTTAGAATCCGACTCCTGCAACAGATCCGCTGCACGATGTATCGCTTTTCGAATTCTGTTGTAGGTGCCACAGCGACAAATGTTGGACATATTTGCATCGATGTCCGCATCGGTCGGAATCGGGATTCGTTGCAATAAGTCCAGCGTCGCCATGATCTGCCCGGACTGACAATAGCCGCATTGGGGTACGTCATTTTCGATCCACGCCTGCTGCACAGGATGCAACGCCTCCTCTGACGCAATCCCTTCTATGGTCAAAACGTTCGCATCAGCAACGGCAGACATTGGCACAACACAGGATCGTGTGGCGACGCCATTCAGATGTAGCGTACAGGCGCCACATTGAGCGATGCCACAACCAAATTTCGTTCCTTTCAGTTTGGCATCTTCCCGAAGATACCAGAGCAGTGGCATGTCGGGATCACCATCAAACTGGATCGGTTTACCATTCACATTAAACTTGATCATCTATTGCAGTTTCCCGATTTTCCCGACAACCTGTTGTCGTTCATGATTTCAATTGATCCGCGATCGGCAGGCTACGTATTCTCTTGCCGGTCGCCGCGTAGATCGCATTGGTTAGTGCAGGTATGAACGGTGGCAAACCGACCTCCCCTGTACCCGATGGATATTCATCGCTGTCGATAATATGAGTTTCCATGTGCCGCGGTGCCGCGTTAATACGCATCATTTGATAGGAATCGAAGTTCTTCTCAACAATTTGTCCGTTTCGGGTATGGATCGCCTGGTTCAAAGCAGCTGACAAACCATCAGTAGCGCCACCCTGAATTTGCGCCTCGATGCCCAGCTTGTTGATCGGCTGACCACAATCGACGGCGCTAACGACTTTCAGCACCTCGATCTCTCCATCCTCAACCCTGACATCGACAACGTGCGCACAGTAGCTGCCGAAGGTGAAATAAGACGCAATTCCACGACCATGACCGGCTGGCAATTTGTCACGTTCATCCCAGTTGCCCTTTTCTGCAGCCAGCTTTAGCACCGCGGCAGCACGGCCGGTATCATAGGTAGCCGATCCCCAACCGGCATATTCTCTTACTTCTGCCGGGCCAAGTATGTTGAGCCTGAATTGCAAAGGGTCCTGTTTTGCCGCGTACGACAGCTCATCGACAAAACTCTCAATGAAGAATCCCGTCGTGTTATGACCCGGCCCACGCCAGGGGCCATACCACATTCCGGATTTTGATCTGAAAGATCGCAGTCGAAAGTTATCTACGTGACCGGCGGGGAAACCGTGCGTATGGAATCTGTGGCTGGCGATTATGTGATCCCATGCGACCAGTTTTCCATTCTCGTTCAGGCCCGCCCGCAAGAGGCTCATGCCGGGTGGATTGAACGCATCATGCTGAATGTCGTCTTCACGCGTCCAGGTTACTTTGACCGGCCGCTGCAACTTATGCGACAAATGAATCGCTTCCGAAATATAGTCCGGAGCGAATTTGCGGCCGAAGCCGCCGCCCATGCGCATCGTCTCAACGCTTACGTCCAGAGGGCTGCAGCCGGTAATCGCCGCCGCACAATGTGCCACACGTTCGGGAAACTGGTGCCCGGCAATGACAGTCATTTTCTCCGGTCGCATATCAGCAATCGCGGAGTGCGGCTCCATACAGACATGGGCAAATGGCTTGAGGAGATATTCCGCCTCAACGACCAGATCTGCGTCCTGCATTGCGGCATCAACATCACCCTCAATAAGGCGCTCCGCGTCCGCTGGAATTTCACCATGAACTAACTGTCTATAATCCGCTTCCAGCTTTTCTGTGCTCTCGTCCGCAAATGGACCTTTATCCCACTCGATTTCAAGCAACTTGCGAGCTTTGAGTGCGGTCCAGAGATTTTCGGCGACAACGGCGACGCTACCATGCAATAAAACCTCGCCGTCGTGGCTGTCTTCCGGCCAGTTTCTATCGATCTTAATTATTTCTACGACGCCCGGAATTTTTTGAGCGGCGTCTGCTGTGATTTTTAGAGGAGTACCGTGAAAATAGGGACACCGAGTCAGTACCGCGTGCAGCATACCGGGCAATTCCTGATCAATGCCGAATACAGGTGCGCCGGTGACGATGTCACGAGACGCCGTGATTCGCTTGCCGCTTCCAATCAGTCGGAAATCTTCAGGCCGCTTCAGCGCTGGTATCTCGTTGTCATCGACGCGGACCGCAGCGGCGACCAGATTTCCGTAGGCGACGGACCGATCTGACAGGTCATGTAATACGTAGCTGTCTCGTGTTCGCAATTCCGCGGCCGGAACATCCAGCTTAGTCGCTGCCGCAAGAATCAATCGGCGCCGCACTCGTGCGCCAGCCTCGCGCAAGTAACCGTAGTTGCGGTGCACACTCTGGCTACCTCCGGCACCCTGATAGGCATGCGCATAATCAAAACCGTTTTTCGCCGAATCACTCACGGCTTCGCCGTCCGCCACGCGTTTCAGCGCCAGCGGCATTCCTTCCACGCTGGTGTTCGCCCAGTCCGCATCCATTTCCTCGGCGACGATCATCGGCAGTGATGTATAGGTGCCCTGGCCCATCTCCGCAGTCGGCGCACCTATAACAATCGAATTATCACGATTGATGCGAACAAAGAATCCAAGTTGGTTGTCAACCGATGCAGTCGTTGTTGCAGATGCGGACGAGAGTTCGGCTGAATCACCAAATACGTTTAGCGGAAAAGTAGCAACAAATGAGCCGCCAATCAGGCTCGTCTTGAGGAATTCCCGCCGATCGAACCTTTTATTCTTGTTGTTTTTCAATCTGTCCCCCGAATCTTCATCTGTTGGCACGCAATTGCAGTACAGACTGTCTGGCCCCACCAATTGCCAGCGTCGCTATTGCGACCCAGGTATGGCGCATTGGTTCCACCTGCACGCAGGAATGTATCGACATTGCCAGATTGCTGTGTCGCGAACTCGGTCCTCGCTTGCCTGTTTTAGGCCAGCGTTTCAGTCACAGGCAGAGCGGCCTTACGATCTGCAAAACGGGTGTCTCGCCGTCACTTGTCGCTAATCGCACTTTCCTTGTCACGCCCACCATCAGCGCTAAGGCAAACTCAGGTGCCGAATGCGCAGCGCAGACAAACTCAAAGTTCTTCATAAGGAACATCAAACGTTTGACCTTCATCGAGGCTATTACTTTGCAAACCTCGATCGAACCAGCGCATGCGTTGTTCCGCGGTACCATGGGTAAAAGCATGCGGGACCACACGACCCTGGGTTCTTTGCTGAATAGTATCGTCGCCAATCTGGTTGGCGGCACGCATGGCCTCTTCTATATCCCCGCGATCCAGGTAGCGCCCATTCTTGTTGGCCCAACGGCCCGCCAGAAAGTCCGCCTGAAGCTCCAGTCGCACCGAGTACTCGTTAAAGTCAGGTTGTCCACGCCTGGCATTTACCTGGTCTGATATGCCCAACAGGTTTTGCACATGATGCCCTACTTCATGCGCAATAACGTAAGCCTGGGCGAAATCACCTGGTGCGTTGAATTGACTTTCCAGTTCTGTGTAAAAGCTGAGATCTATGTATATCTTCTGGTCTGCAGGGCAGTAGAACGGACCCATCCGTGCATCACCGGTACCACAGCCTGTGGGGTAGCGATCCTTGAACACGACCAGTTCAGGTGCCCTGTACTGTTGCCCAATGCGATTAAACTCGTTTGCCCAAATGTCTTCCGTATCAGCCAGGACGACCTTGACGAAGCCGAGTAATTCCTCCTCTTCGGCCGAGGGTTCATAGTCGACCTCCCGCACCTGGTCGCCACTTAGTAGTGCGGCGGGATCCAGCAGCCCCATTTGCCAACCAATGACGCCCACACCAAGCAGAACGAGAATGCCTTT
Organism: uncultured Woeseiaceae bacterium; assembly: GCA_964403695.1. GTDB lineage: Bacteria > Pseudomonadota > Gammaproteobacteria > Steroidobacterales > Woeseiaceae > SZUA-117. The sequence goes on from CAYOHF010000003.1 coordinate 11,003, forward strand.
AGGGCCGAACATGCGCAGCACAGCCTTGATTATCAGACCCAGACTACCTGCGCCGGCAACGACTTTACGGCCGCGGGCGTCCTCTACCCGGGTGCTGGCTCTTCGACCTTTCCATTTCATTCAGTTAGCAGCCATGTGTTCACGAGAGAGAGATCGCCGGAGCATTTCTGTTTCCTGGCATATGCAGAAAAATAATGTGTTCTGTTTATAATTAGTACAGGCATGCGACATTGCTGATGGTTCGATCAATCGACCTGGTCGACGCTGAACTGTCCAGTCATGCGGCGCCAGAGGTGTGCCCAGGTCATGCCGATGGTCAACACCACGGCCAGGCAAACCAGGACTATCCATGTCACCGCCGACACCGATCCTGTAGACAATATACCGATATCAACCAGCAACCAGACGATGGCAGCCAGGGCGAGCGAAGCCAGAATGACGCCAAACGTATCAAGTGATTGCCGCGTAGCTGCCACAACAATTGCCCAGCCGATGACCAGTACAATTATTGCGATCACGTGGACCGGCCCAAAAGAACTGGCACCAATCGCACTGCTGACCCAATGGTAAGCCGAATATCCGCCAGGATTAAATGTCAGGAGCACCAGTGCGAGTGACGCCAGGAAGCGCCACAGAAAACCCAGCGCATTTAACTCAGTTGTCGGTTTGCTTGTGGTCACGATGCGATCGCTCCTGTAGCGGGATACCAGATCCAACTTTCCAAGTCAGATGCCCCGTTATTTTTCTAGTTTATTTTTCGCTGCCGAGCCATGGGTCGCTGCAAGCGTGCATTTGCCAGGATGCTATCCGTTTGAGCGCAAGCCGGTCAAGCGAACGGATGCCTTTCGGCAGCTGGTCCAATCTGGCACCTGACGTCAACTCAACCCAATGAATTTAGCGCCAGCGAGTGCCACCCACGCTCATGTAGCCGTGATTTCCTATCGGCACGCCGACGCTCACGCCGACACCGACATTCCCGTCACATCCCACCAAGTTCAGGCTGGTTATCAGAATGGCAAGCACGGCCACAAATCTACGTAGTCTTTGCATTAGTCATCTCCTGTGGAGGCTGTCCATTGTTGCAATACTAAAATTGCGCCTGACGGGTCGGTTACCACTGCGACCGTACCACCTCTTAAGTCCGGCGAAGCTGGCAGAATAATGCTGCCGCCCAGCGACTCTGCTTTGGCCGCCGCAACAGCGGGATCCGTAACGCCGAAAAAGGTCAACCAAACCGGTGGTTCATCTTCTGCCGGCTTTTTCATCAGCCCGGCCCGGTCCGTGCCGTCGCGCCCTAACAGCGTGTATTTACCGCCGCGCCGATCGACGACGCGAGCATCATAGCCACCCAGCGTTTCGTAGAACGATGCAGCAGTTCCTGTATCAGCTGCCAGGAGTTCATTCCATACCGGGCGGCCCGGCGCAGCTGCCGTCGTTCGGTCGTCCGGATCGCCGAGTGCGCTTCTGGCCAATCCAATAACTGCACCCTGCGGATCGATAAGCGCCGCCACTCGTCCGAGATCAACATCGCGTGCGGACACAGCGACAGTCGCACCCGCCGCAACGCTTCGGTTCACCGCCTTATCGACATCGCTAACAGAGATGTAAGGCAACCAGCGCGAGTAACGTGTGCCATCCTCGGGCCGCTCGATCGCAACCAGTCCGGCGACGTAAACGTCACCTGACTTCGCGACAGAGTACTCCTTACCACGCGGACTATTTGCCGCTTCGAAAGTCCAGCCAAATAATTCACCATAGAAGGTTCGCGCGGCGACGATATCTTCGGTAATCAGGTCGTGCCAGACAACTTTACCGAGCAACGGATCGTCAGCAAAGGTCATGCTGCCAAGGTCCGGACCCTTAACCGTCGTACATGCACTACCGACTACCGCCAACGTCACGAGCAAACCGGCTATAACTGGAATCTTCCCAATATTCATCAATAATTACTCACGCTTTTGTTTCACTTACTCACTTTTGCGCCAGGCATGAGTTGGCTCGGCTTTCTTCTGAGCGACAAGTCATAGTCCCGGTCTGAATCTCCACCCATCGTGAAGAATGCCTCTGGTGCTGGCAACAAGCCGTTACGAAGTTTACATTTTGCAGTCCACAGCGCCAGTATTATTTGCAACCAGAAGAAGGCCCTTTTCAACCCTTTTGTTTACCGACTGCATGAGAAATGTAATGTCACGGCACGCGTCGCCGGACATTTGTTGGCGAACGAAATGCGCTCAGCCAGACCAGGTCAATCGGCTCTGAAATCGGCTTACGATTCAAACAAGAGAAGACTGCTAGTTGCGGCTCCGCCCGTAACACCGCGGTGACCAGCCACTATCCAGCGAAAAGCGGGATATACCAATGAAACAAAAGTGTAGAATTGCGGTCCATTAATCATCGCCAGCAATGGGCTAAGCCCCAGGGCCGGCCAATCCATTAACAGCCAATCTTAAGAATCGCGCCCATGCCTTTGCTGGAGTCGCGTCTGGAGAGGAAAAAATGAAACAATTTATTACCGGTGCCGTGGCACTGATCGTTCTGACCGCGTGCGGCAAGCAGGAGGCGGAACCTGTCGCGATTGAAGCCGCTGCGCCCGTGGTTCTGGGTTCAGGCCTGGACCTTGCGGCAATGGACAAGACCATTAAGCCCGGCGACGATTTTTTTGCCTACATGAACGGCACCTGGTTTAAAGAGACAGAAATTCCTGCGGACAAGGCTACCTATGGTGGTTTTATTATTCTTCGTGATGAGGCTCAGGCAGACGTCAAAGTGATCGTCGAGGAATCGGCAAGCGGTGATTTCGCGAAGGGTACGGATGAACAGAAAGTGGGCGATCTCTACAAATCGTTCCTGGATATGGAAACCCGTAACAAGCTCGGCGTTACACCGCTGGCAGGCATTCTCGAGCAGATCGACGCCATCGAAGACTATGACGACCTTGCCGTGTTTATGGCGGCCGCCAATAAACGTGGTGTAAGCATGCCGATCGATATCGGTCAGCTGGTGGACTGGAACGACGCAGATAAGTACTCGATGATCGTAACTCAGGGCGGCCTCGGCCTGCCTGATCGTGAGTACTACAGCCTGGATGACGAGAAGTCGGAGGAACTCCGCACAGCTTACGTCGTGCAGATAGAGAAAATGTTCGACCTGGTCGGCCTGGCGGACGGTGCAGCTGCCGCACAAACCGTGATGGCACTCGAAACGCGCCTGGCTGAACAAAACATGACCAAAGAAGACGTTCGCAACCGCGCGCAGAACTACCAGACATTTGCCAGGGAGAACTGGCGTGACGTCATGCCGCAGTTCAACTGGGATATCTGGCTGGCCGAGATCGGCATGGCCGAACTCGATAGCCTCGTTCTCTACATGGTCGACTATCTGAGTGCGCTGGATGCGATCATCCAGGACACGGATATCGGTACGTGGAAAACCTATTTGACCTGGAACGTGATCAACACGGACGCAGGAATCCTCAACGAAGAACTCGACAAACAAAATTTCGAGTTCTATGGCAAAACACTTTCCGGTACCGAGGAACAACGACCCATGTGGCGCCGTGGCGTTACAGCGGTTAACGGCTCACTCGGCGAAGTCGTCGGCAAAGTCTACGTGAGCAAGCACTTTCCGCCAGAGGCCAAGGAACGGATGGAGAAACTCGTGGCGAACCTGGTTCTCGCTTACGAAAAAAGCATTACCGAACTTGAATGGATGAGCGAGGAAACCAAGGTCGAAGCACTCAGGAAGCTGTCAAAATTTTCACCTAAAATCGGCTACCCGGACGAGTGGCGTGATTATTCGGCGCTCGACATTGATGAAGGCGACCTGTACGGCAATCTCAAGCGCGCAGCACTGGCGGAACATGAACGCCAGATCGACCGCCACAATGGACCCGTTGACCGTGGCGAATGGGGATTGACGCCGCAGACAGTCAATGCCTATTACAGCCCTGCCCTGAATCAAATCGTCTTTCCTGCGGCCATCCTGCAACCGCCGTTCTTCAATTTGGCTGCCGACGATGCCGTGAACTACGGAGCAATTGGTGCCGTCATCGGTCATGAAGTCGGTCACGGCTTTGACGACCAGGGTAGTACGTTCGATGGTGATGGTGCTTTGCGCAACTGGTGGACCGATAAAGACCGGGCAGAGTTTGAGAAACGCACCGGCGCGCTTGTCGCACAATACAATGGATTCGCACCATTTGATGACCTGCATGTTAACGGTGAGTTCACGCTCGGCGAAAACATCGGTGATCTCGGCGGTATCACCATCGGCCTGCTCGCCTACAAGATGTCACTGAATGGTGAAGAAGCACCCGTCATCGATGGCTTTACCGGCGTGCAACGCGTATTCCTTGGCTTCTCGCAAGTCTGGCGAAGCAAGTCTCGCGACGAGGCACTGCGCAGGCAGATCGCAACAGATCCGCACTCACCGGCGATATATCGTGCCAACGGACCGGTTCGCAATGTGCCGGAGTGGTATGAGGCGTTTGATGTAAAGGAAGGCGATGCTTTGTATTTGCCGCCGGATGCACGTGTGAAAATCTGGTAGCAGAGAATGTTTAGATAAGGAGAGGGCGCCGGATGGGCGCCCTTTTCATTTCTGCCGTCGAATTTCATCGACAAAACCGCACCTGCCAGCTTCCAGGATTTGGCCGTGTGAAAATCGCTAACAGAATTCACAACCAGGTTCTGGCTAACCATGACCAACCCAACTAGGTACAATGGCGGCCAACTTTGAAACGGTTAGGGAAAAATCGGTTGATTGCAGCTTGGGGTTTAGCGTGAAAAGAATTCCACGAGATATGCTTGAGCGTATGGCCAAGACTGTCTCGCAGGAAGACAAGGATGAAATGGCCATTCCGAGCTATCTGCACAGCAATCCGGCAATGCGCTGGATGGCATGGAAACGGGTAACTGTGACCGCACAATTCTTGCGGGATGCCTGCAAACGTCTAAACGAGGGATCTAGATTAGCGATTATGGATTTCGGTTGCGGAACGGGTGTTCTGTTCGACGAAGCCAGCTCGTATGCGGACACGGTTTATGGTGTTGATATCGTACTGGAGCCAGCCAAACTGCTCGTCGAGGAATGGGGTCTCGGCAAAGTTTCGTTACTTGATCCCGAACAAGCGGAAATTCAAATATCGGAAGAGAGTGTCGACACTATCGTCGCCGCCGAGGTCCTTGAACATATTGACCCTATTGATGAAACGCTCGCATTTTTTCGCAGCCGATTGAGAGCAAACGGCAATCTGATTGTGAGCCTGCCGACAGAAAGCTTGTTGTATCGAATTGGCCGTCGCCTGGCTGGTTTCGAAGGGCATTATCACCTTAATAACGCAAGGTCGATTCATCAGCAGATTCTGCATGCCGGATTCGAAGAAACACGATTGAAGAAAATTCCCGCGCCTGGTCCGTTCGCTATTTATTGGGTAATCGAATACCGCCTGCGGTAAGCAGCATAGCAGCGGGAGAATTTGGAACATGTCGAAGATACAGAGCTCTTCCCGAACATTGCCGTCCAAAATCTATGCCGTTGTCCGCGTTATCCTGTTAGCAGGTGTTGTAGGTCTCCTGGCCTGGCAGATTATCGCGGGTTGGGAAGCCGTAACATCACTTACTTTTCAATGGGATGGGGCGAGTCTCGCGGGGGCGCTAGCGACAGGTTTGCTCGCCTATCAGTGCCTGTTCGTTGGCTGGCTAATTCTGCTTCGAAGGACCGGGCATTTTGCAGCGGGCAATGTCAGTTTATACGCCCGAATCTGGTGGGTCTCCTATCTGTACCGCTACGTTCCTGGAAAAGTTCTGTTGCTCGTAGAAAGAGCGCGAATGGGTTCGGCCGTAGGTATTCCTCCGGTCGCAGGCGCCGCGCTGACGATCATTGAGACAATATTTGCGATACTCGCCGGCAGCGCAGTGTCATTGATCGCGATCTCTTACTATGCGGGGATCGACGACCAACTTTTTTTCAGCGCAGTGATTCTGTCGGTCGGCACGGCATTCCTCTTTCCCGCCGTATATCGGCTGTTCTGTGGTCTCTCCATCATTAAGACGAGATTTCCGGAGTTGCAGTCCGTAGCACTTCGTTCTAAAGATGTATTGGTTGTAGTAGTGCCCTATGTTCTCCACTTTTTGCTGCTGGGCACATCATTCTTCCTGATGTCGCGTAGCCTGCAGTTGTTCACATGGTCAGATTTACCTCTGTTGTGCGGGGTATATGCACTATCACACGTTGTAAGTCTCCTGGCGCTGATTGCACCAGGTGGGCTTGGCGTGCGCGAAGGTGCCTTTGCCATACAACTCGGCCGGTTCGTGCCCCATGGCGTTGCCGAAGCACTCGCGATCGGAGCACGCGTATGGTTCACCCTGATCGAATTGATATGTTACGTCGGCGTCGAAATGTTTTGCCCGGCACTGCCGGATACCATTTCAGCGGAGGCGGCGGAGTCATCTCCTGAATCAAGCGGTTCTTGATGCGCCAACCGCAACAGCGATAGTCAGTTCCGCCCTGCCCCACTGTGCAGCGTTGCAACGCCCAGGTCCCGACTGCTGTCACCGTCGAGGCGCGAGCGTTTCAGATGATAGAGAATATTTTCCTGGTTCATGCGAATTCGCACCAACATATCGCCGATCAGACCAATGACAAATGTCGAAAAGCCGAGGAAACAAAAAGAGCCACCGACGAATCCTGCCCATATGTGCGGGGAGAAGGCACCAACTTCGAGATAGTGCAGACCGAGAAAGCCGAGGAAGCCGAAGCCGATAACCAGGAACACGCTGGCCATAGAGAAAAATAACCTGAAAGGTCTATAGGAGATGAAGGCCCGCATCATGATTTTAAAAGATCTCACGGCGTAGCGAGGAATGCTGGATGCCATGCGCGACGATCCGAATTCACGAACACCGCGAACCTTTACTGGTATTTCGAGAATTGTCAGATCCTTGAAAAGCAGATCGAGAAAGGATTCCTGGGTGTAGGTGAAGCTGCCGAAGAGATTCATGCGCAGTAACGTGTCCCTGGAGAACGCTCGAAATCCACATGAAACATCACGAAACCGCTCGCCTGACAAAAGCCACACAATCCATGCAACACCGCGATTACCCCACAGTTTGACCGCCGGCATTTTGGGTGTCAGGTCGCGATCGAGAAACCTGGACGCCGTGACCATGTGCGCCTCATTCCTGACGACAGGTTCGACCAACAGGGGAATATCGGCGGGGTCAAACTGCCCGTCACCGTCAATGTGGACAATGATGTCGGCGCCCTTGGAAAGCGCGATCCCTACGGCGTCGCGAAACGTAGCGCCCAGGCCCTGATTGGTTCGATGACTGACGACTTCGGCACCGGCATCGCGAGCGCGCTCCGCCGTTGCATCGTTTGAGCCATCGTCAAAAACAAGAACCTCGACTTTCCCGATACCTTCAATATCCCGCGGTATATTTTCAACGACCCAGGCGATCGTATTCTCTTCGTTCAGGCAAGGCACAACTACCAGCAGGAACGCGTCCGGCCTGTCGACGTTACTATTGTCCACGGTCATCGCCGACGCTTACCACAAATCGTTGTCTTTCCTGATAATACAAGGCGTTCACATCCCAAATTTTTCGCCAGTAATTTGATTTATACCATCTCATAGTCGCGCGGGCACTAAATTATCTGCCCAGCCGCCAATTGAAGCGATTCGTATTCTCCACGGCGCTCACATACCTGCACTCAGCTGCCGCTGCCTGATGACTCGTCCACGCGTTGTTGCAGCCGCGCCTCGATTTGCAGCAACGAGTATTGGTATTGATCGACATCTACAAGCTCGAGTTCACGGATATTTGCCAGCAATTTGCCGACATCATCATACTGATGCATGCGCAGCAAAAGCTCGGCCTTTTCAATGTAAAACATTGATTGCCTGGGCATCGTAGAGATCGCGTCGGTATAGACCGCCAATGCTTTTTGCAATTGGCCCTGCAGTGCATAGTTTTTCCCAACAGCCAGGAATGTTGCCTGCGCGATATCCAGTCGCCGGATTCTCGTATTTTTTTCCATCTCAGACGCGCGCATCAACATAGCCTGTGCCTCGTCCGGTCGTCCGCTGTTTACCAGTGTGCGGGCGGCCAGATACAGCGGCAGTGCATCGCTATCGGATAACTCTTGAGCCGCGAGAAATATCTCAACGGCAGCATCGACTTGTTCATTCGATTCAAGCAATCTCGCTTTAGTAAACATGACTGACTGCTTGTCGATAACTGAGCGAGTACGGGATGCCAGTAGATGGTCGAGCAATGTATGCAGCGATTCATTCGACGCGTAGCACCCCCCTCCAAGCACTTCGCGCACCAGCGATTGCGCGCTTGAGGTTGCGTGACCGTCAACGAGGCCATCACGTTGCTGTAAAATTTTCGATAGAGCGATTTCGTTAACCTTTTGATATTGAAGACAATCGAGAAACAATCCATGGACTTCGGGCCCCAGCCCGGAGCTAACCTTCGCCAGCGATCGGCGCGCTCTGACAAAGTCCCCTGCCAGCGCATAAATATTCGAAACGGCCAGGTTAAGCCTTCCGGATTCGGGGTGAGCGTAGTACATGTATTCGTACATGCGTATCGGTTCAGACCATGTGAGTGATCGCTGCCACGTCAGAAACGAAAATCCGCTCAGACCAACTACGGCGGCAACGACCAATCCCTTTCGATTTTCTACTGCGAGAGGAATTACAGATATTGCTGCCATCAGGATACCGAGCAAGCCAAGATAGTTTCGATGCTCAAACATCAGCTCCAGACCGAAGACTGAGGACTCGAGCAAATGTGATGCTAAAAAGAACAGGATTCCAAAAGTATAAAGTGGCGCTCTTGTTCGCATTACGTACGAACTGACGACCAGCGCAATCAGGGCCAACGCGGAAAACAACGTTGTGACCGGGCTTATCAGCCCCGTAGATATAGATATATCATCATGGAAGAATCCCATGTTACTTTGAACTGGCAGCAGAATCTGGCCAAGGTAAATAACCATTACGCGAAACTGGGTAAGCACCCGTTCAAGGATCGTAAAGTCGCGGGTCGCGTACCCCTCCAGTACGACACTGGAGAAGTTTGCCAGCGCAAATACAGCTATTGACACGTAGCCTGCCAGCAACACCCAATGAAACGTTCTCATTTGTCGTTGCATGGAGCTACTGCCGCGGAATCGGAAAATGCATATCTCCAGCAATGAACAGTAAACAGGAAATAACAAACCATTCTCTTTGCTCAACACCGCCAGTGGGAAAAACAATCCGAAGCCGAGACCGATGAGCAGCCAGCCCAGGCCAACCGATTTTTCCTGCAAAAGCCGACCCTTGGCGTAGGAAACAAGCCCAGCCAGGACAAACAACGTCGACAATTCGGTCATGCGCTGCACGGTGTACAAAACGGTGCTGACCTGAAGTGGGTGTAATAGCCAGAAACCGGCAACAATGATGCCGAGCATCCATGGATTGAAACCAGTGTTCTTCGGCGTCCCCTGCACCAGCAAAGCTGTCAGCCAGAAAACCAGCAGACCGCTAATCAGATGGAGCATGACGTTGTTAAATTTCCACCACCAGATATCCGGCCCATGAGTAATGGCGTCGCCGATGAAGCTCGCCATCGCAACAGGCCTCCCCAGCGGGCCACTGGTGCTGACAATGTAATTGCGAATAAGCGTTGCCGAGTCGCTCGCGCCCTGTGCAATCAGGCCATTTAGTTGTGGCAAGTCGTCCAGCACCAACGGTCCGGACAAACCTGGCAGGTATACCAGGATAGTCAGAATAAGTACTGCAGCGAGAAACGCCAGCGTAAGAATAGTGGACCGATCGAGCCGATGGCCATGCGCCACGGGATGTGAATGTTGCATAGGGCTCGTTTGTTTTGCGGTTTTACTCACGCGTCATTGCCCATGGTGGCAAAGTGCAAGCGACGCGAGAACCTATACAAATTCAGCACGTTTATTGGTCTTTCCGATACTCTGCAAACCACGCGAGAATATGATCAACTTTGGTGATCAGCTGGCTCGGTCGATTAGCAATAAAATGAAATGCTTCTGGCACCTCAACCAACGCCGTGTCGATACCGCGAATTTTCAAAGCGTGATAAAGCTGCTTCGCCTCAGACAATGGAGTCCGCAAATCTGCTGTCCCGACCATGACGAGCGTCGGCGTTTCGATATTTCCCACCAGTGAAATGGGTGAGAACTTCATGTATGTCTCGATACTTTCCCAGGGTTGCCCGGGATATCGGTAGTTTGCATACATGAAGTAATTATCTGCTGTCAGTGTCTTGCTGATCCAGTTCATTACCGGTTTTACGACAGCGGCCGCACGAAAGCGATTGTTCTTGCCGATAACCCAGGCAGTCATGATGCCGCCAGCACTGCCACCTGTGATGTAGAGTTGCTCTTCAGTCGTTACCCCGGATTCAATCAGGACATCGACACCATCCATGACGTCCTGGTAATCATCGCCGGGATAATTCTCGTACAGGAGATTTCCAAACTCCTCGCCGTAACTCGTGCTGCCGCGTGGATTTGGATAAAACACTACATATCCGGCTGCCGCAAACAACTGAATTTCCGGCGAAAACCAGGGGCCATAATTGGCGGTTGGTCCACCGTGATTCTCAACCAGTAGCGGATAGGCTTTAGATTCATCATAGCCCGGCGGCGTGACAACCCAACCCTGGATATCGCGGTCATCGACAGTAGATTTGTACCAGATTTCCTCTACCTGGCCGAGATCACGAAAATTCAGCAGGTCAGAATTGAAAGACGTGATTACATTCGGATCGCCGCGACCATCAGTAACCGCAAGCTCCGCCGGATTGTATGGCGTACCGTGGGTGAAGGCGATTTTGTTATTGGACGAGACTGAAAAAGATCCGCCACTATATGGCCTGGCAACAGATTCACCGCCGACACTGGAGGCGATCACGCTCAACTTGCCAGATAAGGACGTATGTCCAATCCTGGTGTCGCCGTGATCGTTATATTGAAAGTAAATACCGTTGTTGCCACGACTCCAGGCGATGCCGCTCACACTACGATCCAGGTCGGCAAGTAATGCCCTTTTGCCCGAACCATCAGCGTTCATCACGTGTAGCTGCGCAACCTGGTAAGTTTGAATCTTGTCTTCGTAACTCCAATACGCAATATTCTCGCCATCGGGTGACACCACCGGTTCTTTGTCCGGACCGTTTCTGTCGGTAAGCGCAACAGTTTCTCCCGACTCCGTCGAAACGCGATAAATCTCGGAATTCACAAAATTGAGCTGCCAATCTTCGTTTCTATTGGCCGAAAAAATCAGGGACTTGCCATCAGTAGACCATTGCGGGGTACCACGATGTTGATAGTCACCCGAAGTAACCTGCCGTGCAGTCCCACCTATCTCCGATATCACGAAATAATGTTTGAAGCCGGGCTCGATAAACCCGGAGCCGTCCCGTTCATGCATCACTCGCGTGGTAACTCTGGGCGGCTCTGCCCAATCGGCATCCTTTGGCTTGTCCGGAGCAATGACCAGCACCGGTGGTTTTTCCGGCACCAGCATCGAAAACGCAATCTGTTTTCCATCCGGTGACCAATTCAGACCCGACGGGGATCGATCGAGCTGCGTGAGGCGCGTGCTCTTTCCACTTTCAACCCAGTGCAGGAATATTTCTGCGCCGTTGTCGGTGTCGCTCGTATATACGATTCGACTTCCGTCCGGCGACCATGCAGCATTCGATTCATTAATGTCGTTGCCAGTCAGTGCAACATTGTCTGATCCGTCTGCATTGACAAGCCACAGTCTCGCTGTCTTATCGTCCGCCATCACGTCCATGCCGTTTCGAACGTAGACAATGCGTCCGCCGTCGGGCGAGATTTGCGGATTCGACACCCACTCAAGCTCGAAGACATCCATTCTGTCGAATGGTCGCAGGTCCGCAGCCGACGAAACGCTGAAAAACAGTACTGCGCAAGTAACGCTGGCGAAATAGGATGGTTTCATAACAAGGCTCGGTTGCCGGATTCAGCCATCATATCATTTGATAAATGGCAATCCGCTATCCGGAATCCTTTAGTTACTCAGGTTTCTTTGCCAGCGTTTTCTTACCCGTAAACATCGCAGAGATTATCGATCCGCCTTCGCGTATTTCCGCTGAAATAACTGCAACGATATGTAACAAAATCAGCGCTAGCAGAAAATAGTAGTTCGTAGCATGCGTACTGATGAACGGTTTTCTGAATGCGCGCATCTCATCGTACGACTGCTCGTTGACCGTTTCCGGCGCATATGGCCGGACCGCTTGTGGGTCCATGTCCGGACCCGCAACCCATTCAGTGAAGTAATTCCCGAATGGCGGCATGTAGACATCAGTTCCAGCCAGGACCAGTCCCGTCGCGCCTTGCACTAACAGGAAAACAAAGATTACAGTCACGGCGATACGACCCAGGGGACTATGACCAGCATGGGGCTTGGAATTGCCGTTCCTGATATTGCGCAATTGGCTGGATAAATCCTTCATGAATCCGTGGCCGCCTGGCAACACTGCTTTCCAGCGAGAATAAGGTCCGCCAATAAATCCCCAAACGAGTCGCCAGAGGAGATTAATGGTGAAGACGTAACCCACGACAACGTGCGTCGATTTAAGCAAGATCTTTCCGTCGTTCGACGCACCCAGATCACCCGCATTTAGAATAACGGTACCGAGGAAAAGCAGCCCAATGACACTGAGAAAATTTATCCAGTGAAACCAGCGAGTGGTTCGATCCCAGACCGGATACTCGCTCAGCGCTGTCGACTGTCCACTCATCACGTTCTCCTCTTTGCGTCCCGGCAGATTAGTCTGATCCACTGACATGATTAATACGTAGAAACCACGCTATTGAGTCAATGGCAGCATCGGTTTGCGAGGCACTTTCGTGGGCCAAATTGTCAGTCTGCATACCGTCCGCCGAATGCTCGACGTTTTACTTCGAAATCCGTAATAACTCGGCAGTTCCTTTGGGCGCATCGCCCACTTCGTTCGTCAGCACATACAGCGCACCATCCGGGCCCTCACGCAGCTCCCGAATACGTTGTCCCCGCTCGACCAGCAGACGCTCCTCTGCGATAACCCGTTCGCCATCAAGTTCCAGCCTGCTGATATGCTGTCCGGATAACGCGGTGACAAAAACACTGTTGCGCCACTCCGGGAACATGTCACCTGAATAAAAGCTCAATCCCGACGGTGCTATTGACGGCCGCCAGAAATAACGTGGTTGCTGCATGCCTTCCTGGGACGTTTGCCCTTCACCGATAAGGGCGCCTGTATAGTCGGTGCCGTAGGAAATTACTTTCCAGCCGTAGTTGGCACCAGCGTGAATGATATTGATTTCGTCACCACCACGCGGACCGTGCTCGGTAATCCAGATATCGCCAGTGCCTGGGTGAGTAGCAAAACCGGAAATATCCCTGTGTCCGTAGCTGAATATTTCGCCACGCACGTTCGGCTTATCAGTCCACGGATTGTCGGCGGGCGTTGAACCATTAAGGTTGATACGCAGTACTTTGCCACTGGAATTACTCAAATCCTGGGCGTCTGCGTCAGATTCAACTGATGTGCCAGAAACAAGCAACTTGCCATCCGGCGCGAAGTGCAGCTCCTGCCAGCCATCGCCGTCAACAATGACTTCAACATCGGTCAGGTGAAGTTTTTCCCGCTCGAGACGACCATGTGCAACTCGTGGAACGTTGGGGGAACCAGAATTGCCCGACTTTGCTGTGTAAGAAAAATAGACGAGTTGGTTGCGCTCGTAGTCGGGATCGAGCACAACATCAAAAAGGCCCGCCCAGCCTTCGTGGGATAACTCTGGCAGTCCGGTCAACGGCTGCGACAACTCTCCTCGCGCGTCAACAATTCGCATGGCGCCGACATACTCGGTAATCAGAATTTCACCGTCCGGTAGAAATGCCAGCGCCCACGGCGAAGAGAGCCCGGCAACGACTGTTTCAATCCTGAATGTCGACGGACTGGCTGCAGGCGCTCGCGTCTGTCCACTGAAGGCAGGTGCTGACGGTATCCGATCAAGCTTTAGAGTCGGCAGCTCTTCTTCCTGCCCATAGGCCGGCATCGCAAGAAATAGCCCCGTTGCGATCAGTACTCTTATGCCAGTACTTTGTATTGCCCACATGCGCCGCTCCCCGCCATTTCCAAATCTGCAATTTCGCACCATACCGCATTACAGATCGCGTCTGCCTGTCTGGCGCAACACCTGGTACGCCAGGACTAACTGCAGATGCAGTTTTCGTGTGTTTAGGTTGTTAATATATCCACTGCGCTTTGTGCAGGTACCAACATCGGGAGATGTACGAATGAAGACGTCACTGGCAGTGCTTGCAGCGATTGGTTTGGCCATGTCGGGATGCACAGCCAAACCCGCCGTCGAACAGGACGATGAGAAACTGCGCTTCGCAGTAATGACCTTTGCACATGAGACCTGCACATTTTGCCCTGGTGGCGATAGTGACATAGAACGCTGGACCAGGATTCGTGAGCCGTATGTTGGCGATGAGGTCCTCTCAGCCAGTTCCTACGTACGTGGTTTCGTAGCCGCTGCCAGAGAATACAAGGACGTAGAACTGGTTGGCCTCGAGTCTCCTGCCGGCGTTTTCGGTGGTTCGTCTGCAAGCTGGAGCACCGAGGATGCGTTCAACCATTTCATGGATCGTATGCTTGAAGACCTGCGCGAAGCCATGCCCGTTGACGGCGTCTACCTTGCTTTGCACGGTGCAATGGCAGTGCGAAACATTCCGCGCCCCGAGGCGGAGATAGCGCGCCGTTTTCGTGAAGTCGTTGGCCCGGATATACCGATTGTTGGCTCATTCGATCTGCACGGCAATGAAGATAAGGAATTTCTGCGCTGGGCTGATATGGCGTTCGTGACCAAGCGTTACCCACACTACGACTCAGCAATTCAGGGAGCACGTTCCGCACGATCACTCGTGCGCATAGCCCGCGGCATGTACAAATCGACTACGGCAACGCGCAAACCCGGAGTCATCACACCGACTGTCGTACAGTGGACCGGTAAGTCACCGGCTATGAATATCATGGAACGCGCTCGCCGCTGGGAAGCGCGTGAGCAGGACGTCTTCGTCAGCGTATTTTACGGTTTCCCATGGGCGGATGTGCCAGACGTCGGCGCGACCGTGCATGTGATGACCAATGACAACCAGGAACTCGCTGACCAGATTGCCGATGATATGTCCGATTACATATGGCGCGTAAGAGAAGACCTGTTCGGTGAGGAGTTCGCACAACCCGATGTCGCGGCCAGCAAAGCGGCCGATGCGTTCACTTCCGGAGAAACGCCCATCGTGCTCGCAGACTATAGTGATCGTAGTGGAGACGCGACACATGTACTGCGTGAAGTCGTTGATCAGTCATTAAGCGGCGTGCTCATCGCCACTGTTCGTGATGAACATGTTATCGATGCGTTGCTGCAGGGGAACGCGAAAGCTGGCGATCGTTTCAGCATGGATGTCGGTGGTTTTTCAGGACCGGCCAGCGGCAATCCAGTACATATCGATGGCACACTGACTTACCTCGGCAATGGATTTAGTTTTGACACGGTTGCCATTGTCGACTTTGGTGATCGCAACTCACTCATCATAACGCCGGCATTGAAACAGGTTATCTGGACTGAAGAACTTCTGTTCGGACCGCTGCAGTTGGAAAACTTTGATACATTTGTCGTCAAATCTCGCGTACATTTCCGGCGCGGATTCGACGAGACCGGTTTTGCCAGCACCATTATTGTCGTGGACGCACCAGGACCGTATATCGGCACGATCCATCTTGATGCGCTACCTTACGAAAACGTTACGCTGACTGATTATTACCCTTACGGCACGCCGTCGGATCGACAATAAGAACAGCCACGGAGACAGTCGATGAAGAAACTTTTCTCACTAAAGCACTCGTTGGAACTGCTTGCAGTGCTGATTACCATCGCTGCATTGCTTGGCGTATTGCAGACCTTTGTCATCGGCCAGCACTTTGTCATTCCGACAATAATTCTTATTTTCGCGGTGTTCTTCGGCAATCTTGCGCGCTTCGGATCACAGGGGCAGCGGTGGGCTCAACACACATTGTTCTGGATTTTTGCGGTTGCGGCCTGTCACGCTTTTTTTGCTCTGTTCTGGGCGAAGACTCCTCGCGAGATTTTGGGTGATGCATTTATATATGTCTATGGCGCGGATTTTTTGATCCTCAGTTTTCTGAGCTGGCAATATGCTCGCAAAAACAAACTGTTTGGCTAATTCATATCGGACCGTTACCCTGCCATTGTGAAAATCAAAACAATTATTTTCGATCTTGACGGCACAATCAGTGATCCTTTGGTCGGCATCTCAACCAGCATCAATTACGCGCTCGATGCGTATGAATATGATGCTGTTGATATGGAAGCGGTCAGACCGTTAGTTGGTCCGCCGCTCACTGAAATTTTCGAATACCTGATCGGAAAAGTTGCCGAGCCGCGAATGCACGAGCTTGTCGATAAGTATCGTGAACGCTATGCAGCTATTGGTTACACGGAAAATAAAATATACGATCAAATCCCGGGTACGATCGCCGCGCTTTCTGCAGGTGGGTATGAACTTGGAGTTTGTACTTCCAAACGCGCTGATTACGCCAGCAAAATCGTCGAGATGTTCCAGCTGCATCAGTATTTCTCTTTCGTTGACGGCGGTGATTTCGGCATTCACAAGGTCGATCAACTCCGCGGTCTCGTGGCGAACGGATTGAATCCTGACTCTGCCATCATGATTGGCGATCGTGAAGTGGACATTAGCGCTGCCAAGGGCAATGGCATCGCATCCGTTGGTGTCTTATGGGGATTCGGTAGCCGTTCAGAACTGCAAAATGCACAACCGGATCACCTGCTGGAAACGCCGGGGGATCTGTTAGCTCTGTTCGGCTGAGCAGTATTTATTGCCGCAAGAAATTTTTTAAGGCGACGTTAGGGGATAGACAATGAAGCACCTGATCACACTTGCACTGGCACTATTGCTGCCAGGACACTATGTGTTCGCAGATGATGCAACGTATGTGGTCAATGGCCTGGAAAAGCCGGCAGAGATCATCGTCGATGAATGGGGCGTACCCCATATCTACGCAAATACTCACTACGACGCCTTTTTCGTACAGGGTTTCAATGCCGCACGCGACCGCCTGTGGCAAATTGATACCTGGCGGCGCCGCGGCCTGGGACAATTAGCGGAGGTTTTGGGCGAGGAGTATGTCCTGCAGGACCGTGCGACCCGGCTTTTTCTCTACCGCGGCGACATGTATCGAGAATGGCTGGCGTATGGCTCGGATGCGAAGCGTATTGCCGAGGCTTTCACTGCAGGCATCAATGCCTATGTTGACTCGCTTGAAGAGCACCCCGATTTGTTGCCACCCGAGTTTGAGCTTCTCGGTTACCGGCCTGCCCACTGGAACGCCGCGGACGTCGTTCGTATTCGTGGCCATGGCTTATGGGGCAACGTGGACAGGGAAGTGAGGCGCGCACAAATTGTCTGTGCCACCGATCTCGAAACTGCATCTTACTGGCAGCCGCTTGAACCGGAGTGGGAGACCGAAATTCCTGATGGACTTGATCCATGCACGATTCCGGCCAATGTATTAGATACGTACTACCTGGCTAAAGCGCCAGTTACTTTTCAAAGTGCATCGCTTGCCTTGAATGAAGCGATTACCAATTCCAGGGATCGCAGTCTCGGCAGCAACAACTGGGTGGTCGCACCGTCACGGACGAATACCGGCAGACCAATTCTTGCGGATGACCCGCATCGGACACATGCAGTGCCTTCATTGCGTTACATCGCGCACCTCGTAGCACCCGGACTGGACGTTATCGGTGCGGGCGAGCCAGCCTTACCCGGCATATCGATTGGCCACAATGACCGGATCGCGTTCGGCCTGACGATTTTCCCGATTGATCAGGAAGACCTGTACGTTTACGAAAAAGAGGGCGATAAATATCGCTACCGTGACGGCCTGGAATCATTCGTTACGCTTACAGAAGCGGTTGCCATAAAAGACCAGTCGGATGTGGATGTCAGACTGAAGTTTACCCGACATGGGCCGGTCGTTCACGAGACCGATAAGCATGCTTTCGTTGTCCGTGCAGCGTGGTTTGAGCCGGGCATGGCACCCTACTTCGGTAGCGTGGAATATATGCGCGCATCAAACTGGCGGGAATTTGTTGCTGCCCTGAACCGGTGGGGCGCACCTGCCGAAAACCAGGTGTATGCAGACATCGACGGTAATATCGGCTACAAGCCGGCCGGCCTGTTTCCGCGGCGCGGAAACTGGGATGGATTGCTGCCGGTGCCTGGCGACGGCCGTTATGAGTGGGACGGTTTTCACGACATGGACGTGCTGCCGGTTGAATTTAATCCCGAGCGTGGATTTACCGGTACCGCCAACTCGATGAATCTGCCCGATGATTATCCAATCGATAAATATCGCGCTGGCTTCGAATGGAACGCCGGGTGGCGTTATGAACGCCTGTGGCAAGTGCTGGCAAAGCAGGAAGCGCACACATTGCAAGATTCAGACGCTTTGCAACGTGATTATATTTCATTGCTCGCACTGGAAGCGATCCGACGAATTCCTGCTGACATAGATGCACCTGCTGCTGACCTGCTGCGGGAATGGGACGGTAACCTTGCGGTCAATTCTGCGGCGGGCGCGCTCTATGCCGTCTGGTATTACCGTCATTTACGCCCACTACTCGCACAAGTACTGGTGCCAAATGATCCTGTACTCGTTGCCCCATTAGAATCCCCGGGTGTACTACGCCTGATGAGCGAAGATCGCGCGCGAGACGCGATCATCAAGTCGCTGATCTCGGCATATGCCGAAACAGTTCGCGCACTGGGAACTGACTCAGACAATTGGCGCTGGGGAGACCTTCATGAAATTCGTTTCGAGCACCCGTTGTTGCAAATGGCAGGTCCCAAACTGGCCGCGCAAATGACCTATCCGGCGTATCCCAGGGGGGGCAGTGGCAATACGACCAACAACACTGGATTTCGTCCCGGCGATCTCATCGTCCGTGCGGGTGCCTCGTACCGCCAGGTAATCGATGTCGGTAACTGGGATACAGCCAGGATGACCAATGCACCGGGGCAGTCGGGCGATCCACGATCACGCTTTTACGATAATTTGCTTAAAGGTTGGGCCGAGGAAAAGTCTTTTCCTTTGCTCTATGACCGCGACAAAATTATGCAGCATCGTGCATTCAGCATTCAACTGAAGCCGGAAAATGCCTCGAAATAGCACTTAACACCGTTCTTGCATGCCAGTAGCAAGGTGCCAGTCGAAGGATGCCATCTGCCTTCATGGTCCACTTGCTCAGAATAATCACTTTCGACTACATTTAACGTGCGTAATCCTATTGTCCGGGCTACAGTAGCGACGGCGGATTAGACATAAGATCGGGAGATCGCAGATGGACGTGTTCTTGAGCGGCATTGCAATCGTGTTGTTGCTCGCGTTGCTTTTTGTTATGCGCAGAAACCGCGGCACCAGCAATCGCCGACCCGAGATGCCAAAACGCGAAAATGATGCTGCCGATTCGCAGTTTCACGCTGTCTCTCTTGCCTATGCCAGCGGCGCGTGCGAGGCCGCGAAAAGTATGGAGGGACGTCGCTTCCTTTCCGGAACAGCGCCGCGGATTCCCTTACCCGATTGCGATGTCCTTGAATGCAAGTGTAGATTTGTGCACCACAAAGATCGCCGCAAAAACGACGACCGGCGAAACCCGTATGTGCAGGGATTTGGCGGTGGCGATACCGGAAAATTCAGGGAGGAGCAACGCAAATACGGTGATCGTCGCGACGATTAGGTGTTTGTAAGGCCCAATAATTGACGATACGTTTCGCTATTGCCGGCTCTGGTACGTGTTTTGTGGGAGCGGCATCTTGCCGCGATTAAAGGTTGATCGCGGCAAGATGCCGCTCCCGGAGAAGAACAAAAAAGGGCCGCAGGTTCACACCTGCGGCCCTTTATTTCGATATTGTTATTCTAGTATCCGGTGTCTGCAAGCATAGATTGGTAGGAAGCCAGCTGTTGTTCGGCAATAGCACGTTCCTCGATCAGATCGACGACTTCCGCTTCAAGTTGCCCGATTCGTTCGGACATATCTTTCAGGTCCGCCAGAATCAGCACCCTGTTTTGCATCGTCGTCTCTCTGGCGATAAGTTCTGCTTCCGCTTCACGAATCTCGTCCTTCGTCTTCTCCACCTCGCTTTCTTTTGCATTGATCTGGTAGGTCGCCGAATTCACACTGGCGCGAAGACTATATAACTGGTGGCCGGAGTTGAATGCTTCAACGAAGTCGTACTCCATATCGGATGGACAAACACCATTATAACGTCCGCCGCTGGTACCCAGGTTAAAGCCACGTGATGGCTGGCAGAACTGACGTAAACCGTCTTTTCGACCGGCCTGATAAGACTCAAAATCCGGCGCAACGCCGTGTTTGGCGCACGCTTTTCGATGATTGCCGATTTGGTCGGCAGAAGACCCTCGGGCACCGTCCTCGTAACCGATAGTGTGCCAATCGCTTACCGCACATTCATCAGCACTCATGGTCGCGCAACCACTGACTCCAAGCAGCGCAATAACTGTCAGCATTCCTGCCCATCTGGTTTTCATCATAAACTCCATTGGTATTTGCCCGCGGCAAAACTCGAGAATTGCCCTGACGGTACCAAGGACAACAGGCTGGCGGCTGTGATCCGTTTCACGTAACACCGCGCAGAGGCTGCAAGCCGCAACGAATGGCGTATTTGGAAGGCAACCATTGTGACCTGCGTCACAGTGATCGAATGGCCACAGCAGCTAAATTGTATTTATCCGTAAATCGCCAGCGTGAGCCCCTGTCGCATGAATCTAGTTGTATTGAGTGGAGCGGTGACGATCGCACTGACCAGCACGATCGTGTTCTTGCTCATTGTAAAGTCCTGGCAGGCATTCGCACACTCTGCCACCTCCAGCCGATTTCCAAAAAGCATCATGAGCGAGGCTGCACAACGTTTCCGTGACGACCTGGAGCGCCTCAGCCGTGAGCAAGCCGTTTACCTGACTTCGGCGCTAGTATTCACCGTTATTTTCAGTGTTTCCTACCTCCTGCCACCAAAGGGCATGTTTGATGAGCTGCCACAATGGCAATTGATCGTGACCTTGGTCCTGTGTGTCATTGCCGCCTCTTACACCGCTTTTCGCCTGTTCCAGATATTGATAGCCCGGCGTCGTCTTGCATTTGTCCTGGACGCCAATATGGCAACAGGGCATTCATTACAAAAACTGACGGCTAACCAGAACCGTGTTTTTCACGATGTACTTTGTCAGGCCGGCATAATCGATAATGTCGTTGTGGGTTTGCACGGCATCTACGCAATCAGCGTAATCGCCAGGAAACCAGGCAAAGATAATCGCGCACGTTTACAGGGCGATGCGCTGTCTTTCGCACCGGGAAATGAATCTATGTCAGTTGCAAGGAGTGGTGCGAAATCCGCTCAGCTGGCACGCGAATTGCGCAAACTGGTCGGCCATGAGATTCGGGTACGCTCGGTGATAACCGTACCGGGCTGGGAGATTGACTCACAGAATAGCAACGAATATCTTATCGTGAATGAGCGCAACCTGGCGATGCTCGGTGGCTGGAAAGAACAAAAAGATTATCTGATGAACGAAGACGTCGATTCAATCCAGAAGATGCTGACCGAACGTTGCACGCGATTCGGCAAGAAAAAATAATCAGGTATTCGCCTGCACTGCGCCGTTACCAGGTTTTTCCGGCACGGTTTTCGTCGTCGCGGTTTTCTTCACGGTGGTTTTCTTAACGGCCTTTTTCTTCGCGCGCTTTTTCTTTTTCACTGCCTGCGCTTTTCCAATCGTTGCAGCCTTTAGCTCGTCAAACGCGCTTTGCAGACAATCAACATAAAACGCCGGGTCAGGCAGCATATTTCTGTCTGAAATCACGCTGATCGTGATTGTATTGTTGTAACTGATAACCGGTTGAAACAAACCAACACCGTGGTAAATAGGCCCAAGGCCATAATTTGCCACCATTTTCGAACCCATTGAATATAGCGGTACGCTAACTCCAGGTATATTGGTGATAACGGTGTTAACCATCGGTGGCACGCGATTAACCAGACCCGACGCACCATAGGCGCGCGCCACAAAACCGGACACCGTCGAGGGCAGGAATTCCGCTGCACTCGCTGCCAGTTCGGGACCCATCGTGTAGGCCAGCTTCTTCGCCTGAATACTTTCGCGGCTAACCGCCAGCAGACGATCGAGTGGATCAGCAATGTCGCTACATACCGGAAGGCTCATCGCCGATACCAGGTTGCCTGCAGATGTCCTTTTCTCGTCGGGACGCACAGATATCGGTGCCATTGCAACCAGTGACTCGTCCGGCAGTTCATGACGAGATTCAAGATACTTGCGCAAAGCCCCGCCGCAAACACTGACAATAACGTCATTCACCGTGGTGCCGGGTTGCGAATTCTTGATCGCCTTGACCTCGTTCAGGTCGAATGACCTGCCGTCGAAAACGCGGTGTGCAGATACTTTTCCGTTGAACCGGGTACGCGGTACGCGCAAAGGCACCTTGAGTTGACGACTTGAAATGCCGGCGACAACTTTAGCGACTGCCGGTGCAGATCGATAAACAAGTTTGCCGAACTTGAGTGGCGCAGTGGCACTGTTCAACAGTGTTTTGCTGAGCAACTCGACGCCGGTTGGAATGCGCTCCGGCTGCCACTCGAAATCTGGCTCATCCACCTCGGCATCGGGGCTCAGATCATGAATAGCCGCTGATATTTCGGCACCAGAGACGCCGTCTATCGCCGCATGATGGATCTTGGTCAACAGCGCGAAGCTGCCCTTGGGCACGCCTGCAACGTTATCCAACCCTTCTATTACATACGCCTCCCACAGCGGCTTGGATCGATCCAGTGGCCGCGCATGCAACCGTGCGGCCTGAATACACAGCTGCCGCCAGTCACCGGGACTTGGCAGCGCAATGTGGCGCACATGAAATTCCAGGTCAAAATCAGGATCTTCAACCCAGTAAGGGTGATCGAGGCTCAGCGGAACCCGCGCAACTCTTTGTCGAAATGCACGTGCCTTGTGCAGGCGCTTTTGGAAAAACTGCAGGATATCCTTGAACGTTACCTGGCCGCCCGGTGCCGTACTTTGGTCATAAATGGCGAGGCTGCCAATATGCATTGGCGTCGTACCTGTCTCGAGGTACAAGAAAGATGAATCAAGTCCGGATAGTTGTTGCATTGAAAATTCTCTGCTGAGCCGCAATTGTGAACGCAATAGCGACTCCGAAATATAAATAAATTAAAAAATTAATGAAAGAAGATATTACGGAAACCGCTGATTTCGAATGGCCGCCAATTGTCATCTTCCTGACGCATCCGATCAGCGATCGCGTACAGCACTGCAGGGTTAAATCCCATTCCCAGGTGACTGGTGGCGATGCCGATATTCTCCACCCTGTCGCCGGGCGGTAATTTCGCAATTTGCCACGCCACTATGGCATCGGTCTTACTGTAAATAGCCGTAACCGGCACATCCAGTGTTGGCGCGCGCAATTTTTTCACACGCCGCCGAATCACTTCATCGTCTATCTTGATTCCTGAAATCATCTCATACAACCGCCACGCATTGGTTGCCCGCGGATTGCCAAGCGGGCTGCCAAGCGTAATAACCGAGCGTACCCACTGCGGATTTCGACGCGCCATTTCGCGGGCAAAAAGTCCGCCCAGACTCCAGCCCACCAGCGTAACTTTGCCACCGGACTGCTGATAAAGATCACTCAATCTTGCGTCGAGAAGCGCTTCTACATCGTTGCTTCGGGATGGGCCCAGGTTTCGACCTTGCTCCCACCGATGTGCGCCGTAACCCCAGTTACGCATGTACCGACGCAAGGTACGGGTTGAACGATCCGAGGCCAGGAACCCCGGCAAGGTCATAACGGCATGACCATCACCTACGGGCAGATTCTTCAATAGTGAATGCGCCGGAATCAATGAGCCTGCCTCAGTCAGCGCACGCGGCGCTTCAAGCAGTGCCAGTAACCAGGAAGGCGCTGTTATATCAGCAGCATTCGTGTTGTCTGTCGTCATAGGCATTAATCCGTCAGCATGCGTTCATTATATCGGATTTCAGCACCGTAAACGTGGAACCCGAATTCTTTTTATTGTTATATAACAGCTACTTATAATCGCTTTCGGTGCAGGCTGACTATTGTCTCGATATTTCTGTCAGGCAATCGCTGCCTGTAATTGCGCCTGCGCCTCACGAAATCGCGTCGCCGCTTTGACGAGGTAAGTCCTGGCTTCGGCATCGTAGCCGTCTGCCGATGCCGACCATACACGGTTGATATAGCGCTCACCGGCCGCAAAATTGCTCATCAGGTTGGCGTACGTTTGCAGGCCAAACAAATGAATCAAAGTCTTCCTGGCGTCGGCGAAACGGCGTAAGTCATCACGCAGGCGAGCATCAATCGCATCGCGCAATAATTCTGTCGCAATCGTCTCTTCCCCGCCTGTCATGTCCTCCAGGTTGCTGATAATTTTTTCCAGGGAATCGGAAAGTTCCGCACGATTAGCTGACAGCACTGTTGCCGATTTTGCCTTGCCGCGCTCGTCTCTTTTTACTAGGAAAACGCCGGTAATTGCAACGAGCGCCGCAACGACATACATCATCCACTCGACAGATTCGGTATCCAGCGCCGTTGAGTACGCAGCAACCAGAAATCCGCCTATGAGTAACAAGAATCCAAGTTTCTTCACGGTTACTTTCCCCTCTACGCTGCCGAGACTACGATATTGATCGCATGGCCAACACCAACCAGCGCCTCTCCAACAATCAGGCCGGCAGCGATCGGAATACCGACGCTCTCACTCCACGATTCGCCTTTCACGCGATCCGCAATTTCACGAGCCAATGTGCCCAGTGAA
Source organism: uncultured Woeseiaceae bacterium (assembly GCA_964403695.1). GTDB lineage: Bacteria > Pseudomonadota > Gammaproteobacteria > Steroidobacterales > Woeseiaceae > SZUA-117. The sequence goes on from CAYOHF010000003.1 coordinate 36,036, forward strand.
TACGTCAGGATAATGTTGAACGGCAGATAAAAACCCAGCCCGACGGTTATTCCAAGCCCGCCGATAACTGCTGACAAAATTCCGCCTAACGCAGCCCCTGCGGCGTATTTTTCGACCGGCACGTTGCCGCCCAGAATACCCTCTACCATACTGGCCAGTGCCTGCCCCTGCGGCGCTGGTAGTGCAGTACTGCCAAGCGTCATGGCTTCGTCCAGCACGAAGATCAGGCCGATGATGACTATAGGTCCGAGCCAGGCACCAATAAACTGTCCCATCTGCTGCATGCGCGGCGTTGCGCCAACGAGGTAACCGGTTTTCAGGTCGAGCATCAGGTCTGTCGCCTGCGACATCGCAACACAAGTTGCCGCACCGACCATTATGGCAGCGACAATAGAATCACCACGTTCCAGACCCGCGGTCGTAATGATCAGTAACGTGATGCCGATAAGCGTCATTCCCGATAGCGGTGACCAGTTGGTGCGTCCAATCGCTTCAGAAAGAATGATCCCGGACATCCAGATCCAGACAGTGCCCAATAACGCCATGCCAATTCCACGGACAATACCCACCGCTTCTACAGACGTAATCGCAATAATGGCGAGAACGACGGCTGCGCCGACGATCGCAATATATAGAAACTTGATCGGCATTTCGTCCTTCGACAATCCACTCTCAAGCTTTGATGCATTTTGCATCGAACTGACAGTGCTTATTATCAACGGCAATGCGAGTGCGACGCCCATCATTGCACCCCCGATTAACATGCCGATCCCAAGAGGCCGATACAACAACAAACGCAATTGATTGGGATCACTGATCACCGCGCCAACGGCATCGAGCGGGAAACCGCCAGTCGCTGCCAACATTGGCGACAGAAACCAGTAGGCAACGAAACCGCCGATGATAAATGCCACACCGCCCCGCCCTGCGATGAAGCCTACACCGACGGTCAATAATGACAGGTACCAGATTCCATTCATGTAGGGCGGCAAACCAATTAATACCCCGAGGTCCCAGTTCTCGAATCCGGTAATTTTGGAAACCAGGTGCACACCGGCACTTAGTGCTGCAGCAGACAACAGAATGACAGCTTTGTGTACGCCGGCGCCCGGAGATTTCAGAATTGTTGCGACGGCAACGCCACCGGGATAAGTCAATCGCTCAAAATCGATCATGTGTTTGCGTAGTGGAATAATAAACGCAATACCCAGGAATGCTCCGGCGATACAACCGAACGTCATGATTACAGGATCAAACTGATCGCCGTAGCCCAAAATAAAAATCGCAGGTACCGAAAACATCATTCCGGAGGACGCGCCATTAACGCCACTCGCAATTGTTTGCACAATGTTATTTTCGATGATGCTCTTGCGCCGCAAAACGCCACGCAGAATACCGAAACCCAGGATTGCTGCAAGCTCGGAGCCTTCAATAGAAAAGCCGAGAATTAGCGCTGCATAGCCTATAGAAATGGCAATGATGACACCGAGAATCCAGCCGACGATTACGGCCGTCCAGGTCAACTCCGGGTACGCCCTGCCGGTGACAGGCGACACAGTCGTGCCACTCATCGTTTTTTCCCGTACCCGCATGCGACAGATAAGCACGTGCCTGGTACTACTGGAAATACTACATGAACCGCTTGCGCGGCCCGACGACGTTTATTATTCAATTTTTTTCGTCCCCGTTTTGTTCGCGAAGACTATCACAAAGGTTCAAGTCGCGCCGGAAGCTGGTCCTTTTCAAGTACTTCGTTCAATTCACCCGCAAGCTCTTCACAGGCTGCAACCACACCACGCCAAACCTTCCTGCGTAACTCCGGTGACATCGTTGTAAAGTCAGTTCGGTCGGGCACTTTTTTGTTTGGCAGCCTGGCAATGAACTCGGGTGACGGGCAAATCAAAATCGTGCGGTCGGTATGTTCCGGCGCGGGTTTTCTCCAGGACAACTTCTTATCAAACCAGCCCGGCGTAATGTGTTCGAAAAAATGTGGAAACAATGTCAGGCGATCCGTATCGCTCAATGGCAGATCGAGGTGGTAATCAATAATACCGCCGTCACGGTATATACCCTGTGGGGCCCCGTCGATGTTGCGAACACCTTGCAGTACAAGCGGAATTGCGCCGGATGCGAGGACCGCGTCGACGAGGTTTTTTTCTGTCAGTTCTATCCGATGCAATGGAAAACCGGACGCGTTATAGAACGGTGGCAAGTCGCGTGGATCGTAAAACAGGCCGCGCTCAAAAAAAGCGCCAAGCGAACGCCTGCTGGCAATATTTGCTGTCGCGGCCAGCATGAGTCCCGCAGCAAGCAGTGGCCGTTTTTCGCTCGCCGTCAAAAACCGACTACGAACCGTCATGATGTGCATGCGTAGCACAGGGTTATTTATAATATCGCGCGCACGATTACCGCCAAGCATGCTTTGCAGAATTTCACGACTCTTGTCCGAGATTTCCCTGGCGTCAGGAGCATCACTGTATTCCTGCTCAAGGTAACCGGATTCGAATCGATCCAGGGCCTGCAGCGGAGATGATTGTGCATAACAGGCAAATCGCCAGGCGCCAATTGACGAACCCAACAAGTGCACCGGCCCGGACAACGCCGGCAAAACCCGCTCGATGATGACCCGGTCCAGCTGGCTCAGAACCAGCCATTTGGCGCCGCCGGATGCGCCGGCAATTGTGCCTATTCGCTCTGCCGAGAAGCCGCGTTTGCGTACGTCCTGCAAAGCACCGGGTCCAGCCTTGAAAAGTAATGCGTTACTCACTTCTGCCTCTCTAATAGTCTGCCAGCGCCGACATGATGCCAGTGCGATGAATCGCGGCAAGATGCCGCTCCCACGAATGCAGCGCGGCCTCGTGGGAGCGGCATCTTGCCGCGATTTCGCTATGCATGTCTTCCAGGTGACGCCAATTCAAGCGCCTATTGGGCCGCCCGAAGCGCCCTATTGGGCCGCCCGAAGCGCCCTATTGGGCCGCCCGAAGCGCCCTATTGGGCCGCCCGAAGCGCCCTATTTCGCTGTTTTCGGGCACCGTTTGCAAGCCCAAATTCGCGCAGATCGGGCCCATTGAGGCGGAACCTTTTCAGTTTCATGTGATCCTATTCACGTTATAGGATTCCGAAACCGCATTTATGTCGAAAACACTGCTGAAACGCTGCAGGCCCTGATACTGTTGGGATTCGATTCTGGCTTACGCAAAAAGTGACACTCATGCGCTATTCCCCTGCTCTCCTGGCCTTTCTGGCGCTGGTTTTTTGTTCTGATGCCCTCGCCCATGGCGACACAGAACGGCCCCTTTACGTTGCTGAAGACGGCAACGATGAAGGACAGTGTCTTAGCCCGGCAAATCCTTGTGCAACCATTGGTTATGCGCTGGCGCATGCCGGTAAAGGCGGACAAATACGGGTACAGGAAGGTAGCTACACAATTGCGCAAGCCGAAGACCTTTTTCACATGATCAGTGGCGTTGTCGAAGTCAACGGTGGCTATCGAAAAGCTGAAAAACCGAAATTCCTGTCGACCGGCGATTCGATACTGACCGGTGTCCCTTATGAATATCGCGAGCAATTGCGTGCGCGCGGTTTCAGAATTGTTGCGGATCAAAAGGGAATGGACGCTAACAAAGCAAAGAAAACGGATAAGTTGATGCAATTGCACCAGCAATTGAAGTCCGGCATACCGTTTACGCCATGTGTCGGCGGGTCCGCAGCAGGATTGCCGTGTAACCAGGTCGATCTTTTATCTCATGTTGGGTTTGAAGATATAAGTGCTACGCCTTCTGCGGGAGCGGACGTCTGGGGCTTTGTCGATCTGAATACCGGGCGTGAATATGCGATTGCAGGCTTCAACATCGGCACGGCCGTTTTCGATGTCACCGATGCCACGAATCCGCGCGAAGTCGGCTTCATTGATGGCGAGGACGAAATCTGGCGTGACATCAAGATTTACCAGTTTTTCGATTCGGCGGCGGACCGGTGGCGGGCTTATGCTTATGTGACCACTGACGGCCAGACAAATGATGGCTTGTTTGTCATCGATCTTTCCGGATTGCCTCATTCCATCAGCAAAGTTAATTACACCAGCGACATCTCCAGCGCCCACAATGTGTATGCCACGAATACCGATTACGCTACCGGCATCTCAATCACCGGAGACGTTCCGACACTGATTGTTGCAGGATCGAATACCGGCAACGGAAGTTATCGCTCCTATTCGCTGACGAACCCGGCGTCGCCAACGTTTGTGTCCGGTGGCACGGGCAGCGGCTACATGCATGACGCCTCGTCAATGATCATTACAGATCCGCGCAAAGATACGCAATGCGCGAACGCCGGCACGCATTGTGAAGTATTGCTTGATTTCAATGAAAACAGCTTCGAAATCTGGGACATAACAGTCGCCTCAAACCCGGTGCAACTGAGCGATACGCCTTATCTGAATGCCGGTTATGTGCATTCCGGCTGGTGGTCTGAGGACAAACAATTTGTATTCGTCCACGATGAACTGGACGAACGGCGCTCAGGTTTGCCGACGACACTGCGCGTATTTTCGGTAGCTAATCTGGCCGCGCCTGTTCTGGCAGATACCTGGTCGGGGCCGACGAACGCGATTGATCACAATGGTTTTGTTCGTGGTAACCGGTACTACATGTCGAATTACACGCGCGGTCTGACAATCCTCGACATCACTGACCCTGAAAACCTTGTCGCCGTAGGGCGACTTGACACTTATCCGGTTGCAGACAGCGGCATGTTTAACGGCGCGTGGGGAGCGTACCCATTTTTTCATAGCGGCAACATCGCGATCAGCGACATTGACAGTGGCTTCTACATGGCTGCCGACATGACGCGAGACGTGCCCCAGGGCAGCTTGAGCTTCGCCTCGGCATCTGTCGCTGCGACGGAAGGACAAGCAGCGCAATTGTCTGTACAACGAAATGGCGGCGCGACTGGTAGTGTCAGCGTTAACTATGAATTCGTTCACGCTACCGCCGGCTCAGCAGATTATATCGTCACCAGCGGCGTACTGAACTGGGCTAACGGCGATAGCACCAACAAAACGATCAATATTAGCGCAGTCAATGACGGCATTAACGAGGGTATTGAGCGCCTGCTGGTCCGCCTCATTAGCCCTGGTGGGAGTGCAACGCTGGGAAATCTGAGCACCGCCAGCCTCTATATCAGCGATCCCGGTACCTTACCGGCGATCAGTTTTTCTGAAACGGCTATCGAAACTTCGGAAAGTGGTTTCGGCACATTGGTTGGCGTTGTACGACGCAGTGGTAGTGCCCTGGGTGCTGTGTCTGTTAATTATTCAATGACAGCCGGCGATGCTTCTGTTGGCGCTGATTTCCAGGGCGCGACAAGCGGAACGATAAATTGGGCGGACGGCGATGCTGATCCCAAGATGCTGGAATTCACAGTCAGCGACGATGGTGTGCCCGAAAATGACGAGTTCTTTGAAATTTCACTCAACAATTCGATCGGCGCCACGATTGCGGGATCTGCAACCTTAAACGCCATCATACGTAACAGCGGAGTGTCGCCCCCGCCTCCAGTTCCAGTTCCGCCGCCGACAACGAGCAGCGGTGGCGGCGGGTCCGTTGACTGGTTGTTCTTGCTTATGGGTGCCGGGCTTTACAGGCGACGATCTACTCGAAAGGGTGTCGCTTAATAATCGTCTGCGCGCGATCCGGACCGGTTGAAATAATATCGACGGGTATGCCGACCAACTCTTCGATTCGTTGCAGATAAGTCTGCGCATTCTTTGGTAGCGCTGCGTAGGATGTCGCGCCGACGGTCGATTCCGTCCAGCCCAGCATATCTTCGTATACCGGTTTGCAATCTGCAAAACGATCAATGAGCAGCGGCAGTCCGGAGATACGTTCGCCGTCGAGTTCGTAAGCCACGCATATTCTTACCGTCTCAAGACCGTCCAGCACATCGAGTTTGGTTACACACAAACCAGAGACACTGCTGTTTACGATGGAGCGATGCAGTGCAACTGCATCAAACCAACCGCAGCGCCTTGGCCGGCCAGTCGTCGCACCGAATTCCGCGCCAACCCGACCCAGATGCTCACCCATGTCGTCAAACAACTCGGTCGGAAACGGACCGGCACCGACACGCGTTGTATATGCCTTAACAATACCGAGCACGTAATCGAGATTGCGCGGACCAATACCTGTACCACTGCTGGCCGCCGCAGCAACGGTATTGGACGAGGTGACAAACGGATAGGTGCCATGGTCGATATCCAGAAAGGTCCCCTGTGCGCCCTCGAACAGGATACTTTCGCCGTTATCAACGAGGCCCTGAAGAATCTCCGTCACGTCTGCCGTTACTGGCATGACCGTCTCGGCAGCTTGCATGGCCTCGTCCAGTGTTTTTGCAAAATCGACCGGTTGCGCCGCAAAATATTTTTCCAGCAGGAAATTATGATAGTCGAGAATATCGCCAAGTTTTTCCGCAAATTTTTCTGGCACGAACAGATCCGAAACTCGCAACGCACGTCGGGCGACCTTGTCCTCATACGCCGGTCCTATGCCGCGTCCGGTCGTGCCAATGGCTGATGCTCCGCGCGCTTTTTCCCTGGCAACATCCAGCGCCACATGTGAGGGAAGAATCAGCGGACAGCCCGCACTAACTTTAAGACGCTCGAAAACCGGTACACCGTTCGCAACCAGTCCCTCTGCTTCTTCGATCAGCGCCGGCAGCGAAAGAACGACGCCGTTACCAATAAGGCAACTTACGCCATCGCGCAAAATACCGGACGGAATGAGATGCAGTACAGTTTTCTTGCCTTCTATAACGAGCGTATGACCGGCATTATGCCCACCCTGAAAGCGAACAACTGCCGCGGCTTTTTCGGTCAGCAGATCAACGATTTTGCCCTTGCCCTCGTCGCCCCACTGCGTGCCAATTACAACTACATTTTTACCCATGCCGATTTCCTGAATTCATCGATACATGCTTCATCTAACGATGAAAAGCAGCACAAGACCTGCCGCCATGACTGTTAACCCGGATACTCGCAGGTGATTATCATCAAGCTGAGCGATACGCGCGACCGTCCGTCGAAACAGATCTGGCCCTACGAAAGGAATCATTCCCTCGATAATCATATACAGCGCAAACGCGGTTAGCAGGTCCTGCCACATTTCTGTCACTCACAAGGTGCACCCCGCCACGCATCAGGCCGGTATTCTTCTCTGCTTAAATTAGTCTGCGAGTTACTGGTTTTCGCCGTCGGACTGATTGAGGTAGCGGAAAAACTCATTATCCGGACCGATGACAAGAACATCGCCGGCCTTGCCCATCGATTTTCGATACGCATCGATACTCCGGTAGAAAGCGTAAAACTCGGGGTCCTGACTATATGCAGTTGCATAGATATCCGCAGCCAACGCATCACCTTCGCCACGAAGCGTCTGCCCGTCACGATACGCATCCGCGAGTATGATAGTCCGCTCTTTGTCTGCGGTGGAGGTCATTTCCTCTGCAGTCTGGCGACCTTCTGCACGCCTCTGGGCAGCAACCCGCGCGCGCTCCTCACGCATCTGCTGATAGACCGCGTTGCGAACGTCATCGGGGAATTCAACCTGTTTGACACGCACATCAATCAGTTCAACACCGAGATCGTTCGCGACTGCTGAAGATGATGCCAACATATCGCGCATCAACTCTGCACGCTCGACGGAAATGGCTTCCTGCACAGAGCGCTTGCCGAATTCAGTCACGATTGCGTTCTTGATGATTTCCGACAGACGATCATTGGCGATAGTTAGCGAGCCGCCAGTCGACGTGTAAAAATCCACGGTATTAATGATGCGCCATTTCACGAAGAAGTCGACCTGTAACGCGAGTCGCTCAGACGTAAAAATTCGTTCCGGCCTGTCACTGATGGTCAGAATCCGCTTGGGGAACTTGCGAATATTCTGGATGAGCGGAATCTTCCAGTGCAGTCCTGGCTCGTAGTCTGTCTGAACAACCTCACCAACCTGCAACTTGATCGCGAGCTCGCGCTCATTGACAGTGAATGCTGAAAGACCAATGCCGACGAAAGCCAGGCCAAAAAGGACGAGGGCCACAAATCTGGAGTTATTCATTCGCGGGTCCTCCTGTCGCGTGCTTCATCTGAGGTCCGTTCCGGTCGGGCCAGAACCTCCGGGGTCTGCGCATCGGCAGAGCGACTAGCCTCGCTGCCAGGCACGCCACGTGTATCGCCACCTATCAACTTATCGATCGGCAGGTACAGAAGATTGCCGCTGCCCTCCGAGTCAATCAAAACCTTGTTCGACTTCGCATAGACCTCTTCAATGGCCTCGAGATACAAGCGGTCACGCGTAACTCGCGGTGCTCTCTGATACTCGGTAAGCAATGCGACGAATCTTGAAGCTTCACCTTCCGCATCCCTGGTCACGCGAGCACTATAGGCTTCAGCATCCTGCCGTACGCGGGCTGCTGAACCGAGTGCCCGCGGAATAATATCCTTGGCATAGGTGTCCGCTTCGAGGATGTATCTTTCACTGTCGTTCAACGCCTTTTGCGTATCATCAACAGCTCCCTGTACTGCCTGCGGATAATCGAGTTTCTCAAGGTTAATTGATGTCACTACGAAACCGGATTCATAATTGTCGAGTGTAGATTGCAGAATCTCCAGCGTCCTGGGTGTGATCTGATCGCGCTCGACAGTAACCAGCGCCTCCAGCGTCGCGGTGCCAACAACCTCGCGCAGCGCTCCCTCTGTAACGTCCTGCAACGTCAACTCGGGATCAACAACGCGGAAGCTGTACAAAACCGGATCGGTGCGGCGAAACTGGACGACCATCTGAATGAAAACGTATTGCCGGTCAGCTGTGAGCATTTCCGTACGAAACGGAAAGTTCTCAACCGCAGACACATTGACCACGTCAACGGCTTCGACCGGAAAGGGAAAATGCCAATGCAGGCCCGGCATAGTGGTGATCGTATAAGCGCCAAAGCGTTGCTCGATGCCCCGCTCCGCCTCATCGATGCGGTACAGGCCGGTCAGGCCCCACGCGATCAGCATCAGGATAATCAGCACATAGCCACCCGATGAGCCCGGCCCTGCTGAGCTACGACCACCGCCGCCGATGATGCTGCTTAATTTTCGTTGCCAGTTCTGGACAATTTTGTCCAGGTCGTTCGGCTCGCCACCCTCTTTGTCCCAGGGATCTTTATCGTTGCCAGAATCGTTCCACGCCATAGTCTTTATCTATCTCTGCAATACCAAATCCGCAGAATCGTCCAACTGCGAATCTTCCAAAATTCCGAGTGGTAATTTCTCATGTTTTACAAACCTGCGAAATTCCCGCTCGACCATTTCCAGCTCCACTATCCAGCCGCCATCATCAGCAGATTTCTCCTGCAAAACGGCGCCCATTTCAAAGAGTAATGCACGTTGACGACCCTGGCTGGGTTGGAGTCGAATTATGCCGTGAATCATTTTTCGCCGCAGCCGTTTCCCGATAGACTCCAGTAACAGGGAAACTCCGTCGCCGCTTACAGCTGACAACCAGACCGCACGCCCCTCACCATTGCGATTATTGGTCAGGCGGGGCTGGCGGTCCAGCTTATCTATTTTATTGTACACCCTTATTTGTGGCACCCTATCGGCATCCAGCTCTTTCAGCACGGCATTAACCTGCCGGATTCGTTGCCAGCGGTTCGGATCACTGGCATCAATAAGATGCAAAATAAGGTCCGCCTCCCTGGCCTCCTGCAAGGTTGAGCGAAATGCCGCGATCAGCTCATGTGGCAAATCACGGATAAATCCGACCGTATCTGCAAGTATGACCGCTGAGCCGCCGGGCAGTTCCAGCCGTCGCACCGTGGGATCCAGCGTTGCGAATAACTTGTCCTCGACGTAAACACCGGCACCGGTTAACGCATTAAACAATGTGGACTTTCCCGCGTTGGTATAGCCAACCAGCGCCACGGTAGGAATCTCAGCGCGAAGCCGGTTTTGCCGGTTCATTGAACGCCGTCGATCAACCTGATCGAGCCTGCTCTTTAGCTGGCGAATTCGATCGCCTATCAATCGACGGTCAGTTTCAAGCTGTTTCTCGCCCGGCCCACCGCGTAATCCAATGCCGCCTTTTTGTCTCTCCAGGTGAGTCCAGCCGCGAACCAGGCGTGTAGAAAGGTGCCTGAGTTGCGCCAACTCTACCTGCAGTTTGCCCTCGAAACTGCGCGCCCTTTGCGCAAATATATCCAGAATGAGGCCCGCCCGGTCGAGTACTCGACATTTCAGGACCTGCTCCAGATTGCGCTCCTGGCTGGGGCTCAAACTTGCACTAAAGATAACGAGCTCAGCTTCTTGCTCTTTAATACATCCCTCGAGGTCGGCCAGCTTGCCTTTGCCAATAAAATAGCGTGAGTCCGGGCGACGCCGTGAGATGATTATCTCGCCCACGATGACAGCTCCTGCTGACACAGCCAACTCGGCAAATTCCTCGCGTTCATTGAGTTCCGGTGCGCCGCCGGGCGTTGCATGAATCAGTACGGTGCGTTCACCGCTCTGTGGTCGCTCAAACAATAGCGACCTCCGGCATGGTTTCCTTAATCGTCAGAATCACCTGCTTCATCGTCCGGCAAAGGTAGGCGCACATTACGTGCCGGCACGATTGTCGAAATAGCGTGTTTATAGACCATTTGATTGACGCTGTTCTTCAACAGCACGACGAATTGATCAAAGGAATCGACCTGCCCCTGCAACTTAATGCCGTTTACCAGGTATATGGCAACAGGAACTTTTTCCTTGCGTAAAATATTCAGGAACGGGTCCTGCAGTGATTGCCCTTTAGCCATTTGGGTCTCCTTATTCTTTTTATTACAGTTTTTTCGTAAATTCGGTCAAGGCATGCCGGTGGCGCCGGTTGCCCTCATGCCTGACCACCCAGAGCGAACAAAAAGTCTAACATAAGCCAACATTGGCTTTGCCAGTATTTATAGGGTCTCTACCAACAATTGCAAGCCCTGATCCGGGGACGGAGTACGTGCTCCGCCCCCGGATCAGGCGCGGAATTCGGTCAATATTGTGGCAGACGCGTCCTTTGCGAGCGGGTCGACCACGGTGAGGCCGGTTTCGCTGCGCAGCCAGGTCAGCTGCCGCTTGGCCAGTTGCCGGGTGGCTGCCAGCGCTTTCGCTGTGGCCTCCGGCAGATCGTAATTTCCCGCCAGATGCGACCAGATCTGACGATAACCTACGGCCCGCATTGACGGGTGATCCGGTGTCAAATCCGGCGTTTTCATCAGCGATCTTACCTCGTCAACGAAGCCGCCATCGAGCATAGCCTGCAAGCGTCCGGCAATTCGCTCGTGCAGCAGTGCCCGCGAATCGCTAATCAGGGCAACCTTTGTGAAAGCGTAATTGTGTTGCTTTGGCACATCAGCGGCCTGCCAGTCAGACAGTGTTTTGCCGCTGATTCGATGCACCTCCAGTGCGCGCTGAATTCTTTGACTGTCGTTGGCATTAATGCGCGCAGCAGCGACGGGATCGATCTTCGTCAGTTGTTGATGCATCGCCGGCCATCCCTGTTCCCCGGCTTCAGCATCAATTGTCGCCCGTGTTACAGCATCCGCCTGCGGCAGATTCGCGATGCCGTGTATTAGCGAGCGAAAGTACATCATCGTGCCACCCACCAACAGTGGCACTCGTCCAGCCGCCAGAATGGATTTAATTTCGCGACTGGCATCGCGCACAAACTCGCCCGCCGAATAAGTTTCAACAGGATCGCGAATGTCTATCAGACGATGCGGAACGCGCTGCAAAGTGTCTCTGTCCGGCTTTGCGGTACCGATGTCCATACCACGATAAACAAGCGCTGAATCAACACTGATGACATCAACCGGTAAAGATTCGGCAAGCTGCAGGGCAAATTCAGTTTTGCCTGAGGCCGTCGGCCCCATCAGGCAGAAGACAGTTTGCCTTGACACTACTGCCCGCGCAGAAAGAGCCGATCGAGTTCAGCGAGGCTGATACTGGTCCAGGTCGGCCGCCCGTGATTGCATTGATCAGCGCGTTCGGTCGTCTCCATCTCGCGCAGCAGTGCGTTCATTTCGGGGATGGTCAGAGAACGGTTCGCTCGAATGGAGCCATGACAAGCCATGGTGGCCAGTATTTCGTCGCAGGTGTCCTCGATCTGGTTGCTGACATCGGCTTCCTGCAAATCAGACAACATGTCCCGCAACAGCGCCTCGGCATCGCCTTGCTTCAGTAAGGCCGGGATTTCCCGGATGACCAGGCTGGTCGGGCCACTGCGATCGACCGTCATGCCGACACGCGCGAATAATTCCTGTGACTCTTCAGCACGTCCCGCCTCAGCCTCGGAGACAGAAACGGCCATCGGTACAAGCAGCGGCTGACGAACAATTTTGCTGTCCGCAAATGACGTTTTGAGTTTCTCGTAAACAATTCGCTCGTGCGCTGCATGCATATCGATAACGACCAGACCATCCACGTTCTCGGCAAGAACGTAAATACCACCGAGCTGCGCGATAGCGAAACCGAGTGGCGGAACCGCAGATGAATCCGGCAGCGATTGTTCTGTCATCGGGATATCGGTGAGCGCCTGGTAACCGCTCATCGCCTCGGCGACTGCTGACGTCATGCCGCCTCTCGCCCCCAGGGGCATTGACGACTGCTGGATCAAGTGGCTGCCAATGACAGTCGTTGCTGGCGGACTGATCTGATGCCCGCCTGGCCTGGTGTCGCGCAAAGCAAATTCAATTGCCTGCGAGACGATGCCGTGCACGCTGCGAGAATCCCTGAAACGAACTTCATGCTTGGCCGGATGTGCATTGGCATCAACGGTCGCCGGATCCATCGTCAAATGCAGTACATAGGCAGGATAGCGGCCATGAAAAAGCACATCCCGGTAAGCATGCCGCACCGCGTGTGCCAGTGTCTTGTCGGTAATACTGCGGCCATTAACGAACCAGAACTGCATATCTGCCTGGCTGCGATTGTAAGTCGGCAGGCCAATCCAGCCGGATAACGCAATTGAATCAGATTCTCTGTTGATGAACAGCGCCTGCGAGGCGAATGCTTCCCCACAAATTTTGCCGATGCGTGCGAGCCTTGCCGCTTCGTCTGCCGCAACAGCAAGCTGCAGAACCGGTCGGCGATTGTGTGTCACGGTAAATGCGACATCCGGCCGCGCCAGCGCAAGGCGGCGTATCCATTTTTCGATGTGATTGAATTCGGTGCGTTCTGTGCGCAGGAATTTCTTGCGTGCCGGTGTGTTGTAAAACAGATCCAGTACTTCGATGGTCGTCCCGACTGGATGTGCAACAGGAGCCGGGTCGCTGATCACGCCGTTATCCGCAGTAACCTGCCAGGCCGAATCTGCATGCCGTGAACTAAGCGTCATATGCGCAACGGACGCAATGCTCGGCAAAGCCTCACCGCGAAACCCCAGCGATGCAACCGCCTGCAAATCGTCCAGACTACTGATTTTACTGGTCGCATGCCGTGACAGCGCGAGGTGTATCTCGTCTTTAGGAATGCCCGAACCATCGTCGCGAACCCGGATGAGTTTCTGACCACCGGCCACGATATCAATCGTAATAGCGCGGGCGCCGGAATCGAGACTATTTTCGACCAGCTCCTTGACCACGGACGCTGGCCGTTCGACCACTTCGCCGGCGGCGATTTGATTGACCAGGTGGCCGGGTAATTGTTGGATGGGCATGGTGTGTTGCGATCTTGACTGGCTAATCAGCCATTCTTTCAAATGTAGTGATGAATGTGTAGCAATTACGTTGTGAACGTCACAGACCGGCGGCAATACAGAAAACTAAAGGTTACTGTAGGAGCCCGCCCCAATCCTCCCGCATTGATTATTCTGCGGCCAAGAGACGGGTGAGGATTGATCTTTAGTGCCACGCTCAAGAGCAATACGCGTGAGCGGCTGCGGTTGGCAATGTTTTGCAATCAATTGAAAACCGGGGTCGAACCGAGGTTTTCGATCCACATCTCTGAAAAACCGGGGTCGAACCGAGGTTTTCGATCCACATTTCTTGATAATTGAGATGAGGCGTTAGAAAACCTCGGTTCGACCCCGGTTTTCCGATTATTTGTTGCCCGCTGGGCGGGCTCCTGCACGGGCGTTGCTACGATTTTTTGGGCTTGGGGGCGATTCGCTCAGGTGCCGGCGTAGACGGGGATTCTTAGTTTTTGGCCGACCTTGACCCGGTCGGTGGAGAGTTTGTTGGCAGACCTTAGCGCGGACATGCTGACGTCATATCGCTCTGCAATTTCGCTCAGCGTATCGCCGCGCGAAATGACATGGTTCACCTGCTGCCTCGAACTGCCCTTTTTATTGAGCGCCATCTGTGTGTTTGGCGGTGGATTCTCATAAAAATAATTACGTATGCCAGCCAGAATCGCCTGCGTCAGCTTGTTGTGATGCGACTTGCTGCGCAATTTCTTTTCTTCTTCCGGATTCGAGATATAAGCGGTTTCGACCAGGATCGAGGGTACGTCGGGCGACTTTAGGACGAGGAAACCGGCTTGCTGCACTTTGCCTTTGTGCACTTGCCCAACCCGTGCCAGTTGCTGGATGACTTCACTGCCGACATCGAGACTGGCGCTTAAAGCCGCGTTTTGTGACAAATCGAGTAGCACAGACGCCAATACCGGATCTCTGCCTGCCAGTGACACGCCACCCACAAGATCCGAGGCATTTTCACGCTTGGCCAGGCGCCTCGAGGCCTCGTCACTGGCACCTTTCAGAGACAACGCATAAACCGATGCTCCTTTGGCACGCCGGTCTTCGACCGCATCGGCATGAATAGACACAAAAAGATCGGCCTTTTTATTCCGGGCAATTTCCATACGTTCGCGGTGATCAACATAGTAGTCACCGTTGCGCACCAGGACTGCCTGCATACCAGGTTCTTCATTTATCCGTTTGGCGAGCAGTTTGCTGAGAGCCAGGGCCACGTCCTTTTCACGGGTCTTTGCGCGCCCTATTGCGCCCGGATCATGACCACCATGCCCCGGGTCGATAGCAATAACGATGTCCCGTCCTGCGACGCGCTCTTCCGAGGCACGCTTCACAGTGCGCATGTTGCCTTGCCTTTGTAAGTCGATAACCAGCCGATCGCCGTACTTCTCATTCGGGCCTGCCGTGAAACTTCGCGAGCGCACAGCCTGGTTCAGATCAAGGACAACGCGCAATTGTCCGTTCGAGCGCACGCCGGTACGAATTGAAGAAATTGCCCCGCCCGTGGGCAGATTTTTTAGCGCATCCGCAAGACGACTGTCCTTCAGGTCAACCACCAGTCGGTCAGGTCCGCGCAGTGTAAAGATGCTGTGTTGTGCCGGGCCGCTGAGATCCAGCACGATGCGGGTGCGATCGTCCTCAGACCAGATACGAACGTCCTGTACTGTCGAACCAGCGAATGCCAACGGCGCGGCCAGCATGCCGAGTGCTATCACTATCAGTAGTTGCCTGAGGCTCATTCGAAGGGGATTATCCTGCGCCATTTGATTATGTCTGGTGAGTATACAAAGCTTGACGAAAATACCAATATTTTTGTGCAAAATTATAGAGATAGCGGAAATTCTTAAGAAAGAACGGAGCCTGGACTGACCCCTGAGAGAATAGCCTGCCCGCGATCACTGAGAGCAGACAATTCAACCACTCTGCCGTCCCCTGCGTAACTTAAGGCGACTCTGACATCCGCATCCTTTTCCAGCCCCGCTACTCGCTCCGGCCACTCAACCAGCATCAGCCCGTCGTGTAAATCTGACCAACCCAGGAACTCAAGCTCATCTCCTGACGCAATTCTATATAAATCAATATGATATGCGGAATAATGAGCGAGTTTGTAGGGCTCGACAAGCGTGTAGGTGGGGCTCGGAACGGTTCCCGTATGGCCCAGCGCGTGCAGCATTGCCCTGGCGACGCTCGATTTGCCGGCGCCAAGCTCGCCCTGCAAAAGGATCATCCAGCCCGTTGCATCCCCAGGCAATGCCGCCGCCAGTTGCTGTGCGAATTGCTCGGTGGCAGCCGGGTTCGGCAGCTCAATCTTTAACTTCAGCGGTTGACCCAAACCCTAAGCTCCTGAATGAGATCTGACGCCAGCAGCCCGCGCTGCCCGGATACTGCCGCGACATCCCCGGCCTGCGCATGAATTTCAACGGCTGCAACCGCGGCGAGTTCCGGCGCCAGGCCCTGTGCCCGCATCGCGGCGACGATGCCGGTAAGCACATCACCCATGCCAGGACTGGCCATGCCGGGATTACCCGCGCCACAAAGCCAGTCCGGACCATCATGAGAAGAAACCAGCGACCCGGAACCTTTAAGGATGACTGTGCCGCCATATTTCTGCCTGAGCTTCGCCAGCGCCCCGCTACGATCGGCCTGGATATCACTACTGGCGGTATCGAGCAGGCGCGCGGCTTCCCCGGGATGGGGCGTCAGCACCCAGTCGTCCCTGCGTTCATCTGTTGCAGCGAGCATTGTCAGGGCATCCGCATCAACGACCAGCGGCAAGCCTGATTGCAGGACCGCATCGAACATCGCCTGTGACCAGTCACTGGTACCCAGTCCCGGGCCTATGGCAATAACCGTGGCCCGCTCCAGCAGCGGCTCTAAATCCCTGGCTTCTTCGACCCCCGCACACATCAGCTCAGGTCGGTTGGCGGCGATGAGTGCATTATGCGCGGGATCGGTCGCGATGCTCACCAGGCCTGCACCACTTCTCAAGGCCGCTTCCCCGCAGAGCCTGACCGCACCAGGCATTCCCGGGCTCCCGCCAACCACCAGCACATGACCGAAATCGCCTTTGTGAGAATTGCGCCTTCGTGGCGGCAACGCCGAGCGCACCAAATCGCTACCGATGCGACGCATCTCTGCAAATTTCCCGGCGTAGCACTCCTTTGGAATGTCCAGGCCCGCGAAACACAGCCGGCCTGTGTATTCGGGCCCGCTATCGAGAAACAGGCCACCTTTCAATCCGACGAAGGTGACGGTGAGATCAGCGCGAACCGCAATACCCATAACTGCGCCCGAGTCAGCATTGAGGCCTGAAGGTATGTCGAGTGCTAAAACGGGTGCGGGGTGTGCATTCATTGCCGCGACAACTTCTGCATACTGGCCGGCAACATCTCTCTCGATACCGCTGCCTAGCAGCCCGTCGACCAACAATTCTGCTGCATCGTCCAGCGATCCCTCGAAGCTCGCAAGGACACCACCTTCCGCGGCAAAATCCACGCAGGCAGTGGCCGCATCACCACTGAGTGTTTCCGGTTCAGCCAGGGTCAGCACAGAAACGCCGATACCCTGCAGGGCGGCGAGTCGTGCAAGAACGTATCCGTCTCCGCCGTTGTTGCCGGCACCGCAAATGACCTGCCAGCGTTTCGCCTGCGGAAATTCGGCCCGGGCTATGTCAAGCGCAGCCTGTGCTGCCCGTGTCATCAATGCGTAACCACTGATGCCGGCGTCGTTGATTGCAGCATGATCTATCTTGCGAACATCGGCTACGGCGTATATTTCGGCAGGCAGGCTCATATTATTTTCACAACTCGGAGCGTCGTTAGGTCAAAGGATGCAATTATACTGACAGATTGGAGGGAACCGCTGCTGTCCTGAAAAAAATTCACTTTTTTGCCGCGGGATCGATCATCGTGGAAATAGTTCGGCATCTTGAGACGGTCTGAGCATTCGCCCGTTGGGCGGGCTCCTACAATTCTAATTAGAATTGTAGGAGCCCGCCCAGCGGGCGATGGCCGAAAACTGCGACGAACACAAACGGTACGCACCCACCGGTATTGGGCACAGGTAATAACGATCAGGAATCTATTTTTGAACGAAGTGAATCCAAAAGACAAACCGGACCCACATCATTTGGCGGATGACATTCGTCGCTGGGGCGATGAACTCGGTTTCCAGCAGGTCGGTATTAGCGATACTGACCTGAGCCAGGCCGAGCAACGTCTCTCGGACTGGTTGGAAAACGGTTACCAGGGCGAGATGATTTACATGTCAAAACATGGATTGAAACGTAGCCGACCCGAAATGCTGGTACCTGGCACGATGAGTGTCATCTCGGTCCGCATGGACTATTTTCCGCAGGACCAGCAAATCGCGACGGACCTGCTGGATCACCCAGGCAAAGCTTATGTTTCGCGTTATGCGTTGGGTCGGGACTATCACAAGGTCATGCGAAGTCGCTTGCGTGCGCTGGCGAAACGCATCGAAGAGAAGATCGGACCACTCGGCCATCGCGTATTCGTGGATAGCGCGCCGGTCCTTGAGAAAGCGCTGGCAGAAAAAGCCGGGCTTGGCTGGATAGGCAAACATACGAACCTGATCAATCGCCAGTCCGGCTCATGGTTTTTCCTGGGCGAGTTATATGTCGATATAGCGCTACCGGCGGATGCTCCTGAAATTTCACATTGCGGAACATGCCGGGCATGCATGGATGTGTGCCCAACAAATGCGATCGTCGCGCCATACAAACTGGATTCACGTCGTTGTATTTCCTATCTGACGATTGAGTTGAAGGGCGAGATTCCGCTACAACACCGCAAACTGATCGGTAACCGAATCTATGGCTGCGATGACTGCCAGCTTTTTTGCCCATGGAACAAATTTGCAACGCAAACGGCAGAAAATGATTTCGCGCCGCGTCACGATCTCGATGATCAGGAACTGGTCGAATTGTTTTCCTGGAGCGAAGCCCAATGGCTTGAGAAAACAGAAGGAAGTGCAATTCGCAGAATTGGCTACGATCAATGGCTACGAAATATTGCCGTTGCTCTGGGTAACGCCGAAAAAAATGAGCGCGTAGTGGACGCATTACTGGCGAAACAAAACACCAATTCGCAATTGGTCAATGATCACGTACAGTGGGCGCTGGACCAGCATTCCGGCGAATCATCAGGTGAGTCGCTAAGCGAATAACCACACGAATTGGAAAACCTCATGTTTACAGCGCCCCAATCAGATTTCCTGGTTCCATTCGACGGGTCTTTCCGTATTGCGCAAGCCGCAACGAAGCCCGAAGAAAAACAGAATTTAAACAACAAAAAACGACTCAGAAAATCGATCAAGAAACTCGACAGCTTGCAGCAGGCACTGTATGCCAATGATCGCCATGCAGTGCTATTAGTTTTTCAAGGCATGGATGCGGCGGGAAAAGACAGCACCGTACGCACCGTGATGGAAGGTATAAACCCTGCCGGTTGCCAGGTATTCAGTTTCAAGAAACCGTCCAGTCTCGAACTCGATCACGACTTCCTGTGGCGAACCACCCGCGCACTACCGGAGCGCGGCCGCATCGGCATCTTCAATCGCAGCCACTACGAAGAAGTCCTCGTGGTCCGCGTGCACCCCGAGATCCTCGATGCACAGCCTTTACCGGAAATGGCTGACAAGACAACGATATGGGAAGAACGTTACGAGTCCATTCGCGATCAGGAAAAGCACCTGGCGAGGAATGGCACCCTGATTATTAAGTTTTGGCTCAATGTTTCAAAAGAAAAACAAAAAGAAAGATTCCTGGGCCGCCTGGACAATGAGGAAAAGCAGTGGAAATTTAACCCGCGAGATATCGCTGAAAGAGGCTTCTGGGATGATTATATGCGGGCCTATGAAGACGCGTTAAATGCGACCTCCCGACCGTGGGCCCCATGGTATGCGATACCAGCCGACAACAAGCCCTATATGCGAGCCAGCGTTGCTGAAATCATCGTGGCGGCACTCAGCAAAATCGGTCTGCAATACCCGCAAGCGTCGGCAGAAGATCGGGCCCAGTTTGCCGCGTCACGCAAAGCATTATCTAGTCCAACTGGAAAATGAAGCTGGCGATTTTTGGTGCATTCGGTAGATAAGACAGATGTCTGATCATTATTAGACAGCCGTCATTGTTATCGCGGCTAAATAGGCGTAAAAACCGAGCAACATAATCATAGAATTAACACAGCGGCATCAATCCTGGCATGGATTCAGTTAATCCAATTCGGGAACGCCGCCATAAGACATCGAATAAGGACGTTAATGTCAGGCCAGCCAGAAATCACGAACTCGGATTACAAAAGATCCCTGCTTTCCGGACTGCAGTTATTTCATAACGTCAGCCCGGACGATGTGCAGACACTGCTGCAGCAGTGCGATCGTTGTGATCTCAAGACAAATCAATTACTCCTTTCGCCCGGCAAGAAGAATGAAAACGTCTATGTAGTGCTCTCCGGAAGCCTCAATGTGCACGTGGGGACACCGGATTCGCCGATTGTCGCTATCATGGAGGCTGGCGAGTGCGCCGGCGAGATGTCGATTATCGAAGATCGTGATCCCTCCGCATACGTTGTCGCTGCGGAGGCAACCCATTTGATGGTTATCCACAAAGATGTACTGTGGAACATGGTCGACGTTTCTCATGACTTTTCCAAGAACCTCCTGGTGGTTTTATCGGAACGCGTACGCAGTCATAATCATTTTATTGCGGCGAGCATTGGCGATTGGAAAAAGTATGAAAAACACGCAAAGACGGATGCCCTGACCAGCCTGAGCAACAGGCATTCGATGCAGGAAATATTTCCACGTGAAATAAGGCGCTGCATTAAGAATAATCAACCAGTCTCCCTTGTCATGATCGACGTTGACCGCTTCAAATCATTCAACGATAAGTTTGGCCATGTTGCTGGTGATCGCGTTTTATCTGCCGTCGCGAAAATTCTGCAAAGTCAGTTTCGCCCGCGAGATCTGCTGGTGCGTTTTGGTGGTGACGAGTTTTCGGTCCTGCTACCTGACATCGACAAGGAAGAGGCGATGGCAATTGCCGATCGCGTCAGGCAATCGGTTTCCGGTGACACAGAATCAAGTAACGACTCATTGATACAAATCCCCGTTGAAATATCGATGGGAGTTGCCGAACTTGAAGAAAACGGCACATTCGAATCATTACTAAAAGCCGCAGATCAGGCACTGTACCGCGCCAAACACGCCGGCCGGAACAGGGTCTCAACCTAACCAGTATTTTTCAGCAACGATCGCGGCAAGATGCCGCTCCAACGAGAATTGCGCTAGGTTTGCAGGAGCGGCATCTTGCCGCGATATCCCGGATCAATGAAATATTTCCTGATATTAAAAACCGCCTGCGATTTCTGCTAACAGCAACCCCGCCTAGATATGCACAACAAGGTTGTCAATCAGCCGCGACTTGCCGAGGTGTGCCGCCGCGAGCACAACCAGCTCGTCCGTGTCACGATCCGGCTCACCGAGGTTTTCTGCCCGCCGTATGCTGACATAGTCAGGTTTGAATCCCAACCCTGCAAGCTCACCCATCGCTTGCTGTTCTATTTCCGGGTAGTTTCTTTTTCCTGATTGCAGGCCTTCAGCGATATCTTTCAGGGTTGCATAGAGTCGCGGCGCTATTGCACGCTCCTCATCCGTCAAATACTGGTTTCTGGAACTCAGTGCCAACTCGTCTTCCTCACGCTGGGTTGGGCCGGCAACGATTTCGACCGGCAAACTCAGGTCTGTTACAAGTCGCCTTATCACCATTAACTGTTGAAAATCTTTTTCACCAAAAACGGCGACGTCCGGCTGCACCAGGCTAAACAAACGGCTGACAACTGAAGTCACACCATCGAAATGCCCCGGTCGAAAGGAACCGCAGAGTTCGTCAGTCAATACAGGAACGGTTACCGAAGTCGCGTTGTCTATGCCAAACGGATACATCGTTTCGATGTTCGGCGCAAACAAGAGATCCACATTGGCGAGTTTTAGCCTGCGCTTGTCTCGCTCCAGTGTTTTTGGGTAGTTGGCAAAGTCCTCGCTATCCCCGAACTGCGTCGGATTCACGAAAATTGAAACGACTACGCGTTCCGCGCGCTGCCGCGCAATCTCGACAAGGCTAAGGTGACCGTCATGCAGATTGCCCATGGTCGGAACCAGCGCGATATGCTCACCAGATCGTCGCCAATCTTCGAGTTGCTCCCGCAGTGATGCACTTGATTCAGCTATTTGCACGCGTGACTGGCCCCTGATTTGACAAAGTTGACTTTAAGAACCTTGACTCACGAAAAGCAATGTTCCGCAGCAGGATACTCACGCTCCTTTACCGACTTCACGAAGCTTCGAATTGCAGCTAATGGTGAGTCGTTACCAGTCATAAAATTCCGCACAAATTTCGGCGTTCTGCCCTGCGTAATATCCAGGATGTCATACAACACCAGGATCTGGCCATCGACATTTGGACCGGCGCCAATGCCGATAACCGGCAATTCAATCGCAGCACGAATTTTTTCGCCCAGTTCATTCGGCACGCACTCGAGTAGCACGAGATCTGCACCAATATCCTGAAGACGCTTTGCGCTATCAATCATCTTGGTCGCTTGCTTTGCGTCGCGCCCCTGGACCCTAAAGCCACCAATCTTGTGCACGGATTGTGGCTTCAGGCCAAGATGTGCACAAACGGGTATGTCGTGTCGTGCAAGATGCTCAACGATTTCCAGTTGACCGGCGCCACCTTCGAGCTTAATCATCATCGCACCGCCTTCCTGCATCATTTGCACAGCATTTTGCAGCGCCTGGTCTGGATTCGTATAACTCATGAACGGCATGTCGGAGACGAGAAAGGCGCGGCGTAAACCCCGGGAAACGATTTTGGTGTGATAGATGATGTCGTCAACCGTTACCGGCACGGTTGTATCGTGACCCTGAATCACCATGCCAAGCGAATCGCCGACCAGCACCAGGTCCACGCCAGCCGCATCGACCAATGCTGCGTAACTTGCGTCGTATGCTGTCACACAGGCGATGGGTTCACCTTCTTCTTTCATTTTGGCAAGCGTTGCGACGTTGACCGGCGGTTCTGCCATGCCACGCTGTTCAAGCTGTGTATACATTAAGGTATCTCATACGTCGTTAAGGTGGATAGGCTGAATTCAGGCGAATGCAACCGCAGCTGCCGGATTGAAAAACTTTCGCCCGCCGGTAGTGTGCAATACCTGATCAAACAAGGCATCGTAATCAGCATCGTTACGCACAGGGTCGATGGACGAGGCGTTAACGATCAGAAGTGGTGCCTCATCGAAGTCGTAAAAGAATCGCGCATAAGCATCGGCGACTTTTTCCAGATAGGGACGATCGAGCAGTCGCTCATAGTCTATTCCGCGGTGCGATATTCTTGACATCAACGCATCGACGGACGCCTGCAAATATATCACCAGGTCCGGCACAGGCGCCTCGACTTCCATCTTTTCGTAGATCGCCTCGTAGAGATCCATCTCTTCCTGGCTCAAATTTATTCCAGCAAACAAATGGTCTTTGGCGATGTGAAAATCAGCGACACGAACTGGCGCAAACATGTCTCCCTGCCGTAGTCCTTCCAGTTGTTTTGCACGCTGAAAGAGGAAAAATAACTGAGCAGGCAATGCAATCGTTTTACCGGATTTGTAAAATTGTTCGAGGAAAGGGTTTTCCTCAACGTGCTCCAGCACGAGGTCAGCATCGAAACTTTTGGCAAGCCGTTTGGCAAGGCTGGTCTTGCCCACACCAATCGGACCCTCGACAACTATGTATCGCGGCTCGTTCAGCTCACTCTTGATTGCTTCGACATTCACTTTCAGGTTTATCAGTCCAATCTTTCGATTCGCGGTTCAGTTCCGGACACTTTTGCCGCCAGGTCAGCAACACTGGCGAGACCTGGCACACGAAAATGGGGCGTAATTTCATTCCAGGGCAACAATACAAAATTTCGCTCTGCAATGCGCGGGTGCGGCAAGGTCAATTCTTCATCGCTGGAGATTTGACTACCATACGCCAGCAAGTCCAGGTCCAGCGTTCGTGGACCCCATTGCTCTGCATTGCGTGCCCTGCCTTGCGTTTCCTCTATACCCTGCAGGCCTTGCAGCAATTCGGCGGCATCCAGTTGAGTCAATAACGATACCACTGCATTAATAAAATCGGGCTGGTCCTGTGGGCCCATTGGCGCCGAACGGTATAAACCCGACTCATGAACGAGAAGACAGTCAGGAATATCCCGCAATGCGTTAACAGCCTGGGCTACCTGCTCCGCCGGTGATTCAAGGTTGCTGCCAATTCCAATGTACGCCGGCCACCAGCGCGGCTTGTTCACGGCTGTTCGGTCGCCGGTTTGCGCCGCCGACGCGGTCGCTTGCGTCGCTGTGATCCGGAACTCCCATCGAGTCCAAAACTCTTCTCCTGCTGCTCGGCATCCTGTGTTTGTACATCAGTCCAGAAAGCAGCTGTCTCACTGTCGAAATCACCACAATCCGCACGCAAAATCATGAAGTCATAGGCGGCCCGAAACCGCTTGTGTTCCAGCAAATTCATTGCACGCCGACCGTGCCGCACATCGAACCTTGGTTGCATGGCAAGCATCTCACGCATCGGCGCCGTAAAACGCTTCGGTATCGATATTCTCGATTGTTGCATGCCGGCGATTTCATAAGCGGCAATACCCAATGACTGCGCCACAGACATTTTCTCACGCGAGCGCAGATCCTCGGCCATGCGTCGAACAGGAGCCCACAAAAAGACGCCCAACAAAAACATCGGCGTTATGGATTTGCCGGCAGCAACGCGACTATCCGTATTGACCAGTGCCGCATCCACAAACTCAAGGAATTTTTCGTCCTGCTCCAGCTCTTCGTCTGTTTGCACGAACAGTTGACCGAAGAGCCCGTATTTTCGTAGCAGCGTAAACGTCCTGTGCGCAAAGCCTGCCTGAAAGAGCTTCATGAATTCATCGAACAATCGTGCCGCAGGGACGTTCTGCAGTAAATCCTGGTGCCCGTACATCGAGTCTTCGACGCTTTTATCAATTGTAAAATCAAGTTTGGCAGCGAAACGCACTGCCCTGAGCATCCTGACCGGATCCTCTCGCAAACGTGTGTCCGGATCGCCAATCAGGACCAGTCGACGCCGCTTCATGTCTTCGAGGCCGCCGACATAGTCCCAGATACTGAAGTCGGCAATGTTGTAATACAGCGCATTGCAGGTGAAATCACGCCGCCACACGTCTTCGTCAATCGACCCATAGACGTTGTCGCGCAATATACGTCCTTCATGGTCATGCGAGCTGTCAACGTGCTTTTCGCTGCCATCAGCCGCTGCCCTGAAGGTGGCGACCTCAATCACGTCCCTGCCGAAACGCACATGCGCAAGCCGAAAGCGCCGCCCTATCAGCCGTCCATTGGCAAATAATGACCTAACCTCCTCAGGATGCGCATCCGTCGCGATATCGAAATCCTTGGGATGTAAACCCAACAGCACATCCCGCACACCACCGCCGACCAGAAAAGCCTGAAATCCGGAATTATGCAGCCGATACAGTACCTTGAGCGCGTTTTTGGATATCTCGTCCCGGGAAACCGTGTGCTCGGGACGCGGAATGATAGTGGGTTCAGCTTTTTTTGGGACCCGTTTATTTTTCAATAGAAATTCCGCTTGAGCATTGAATATGCGGCCGTATAATAGCAGCCCCCGAACCTCCGGGGCAGAAAATCAGTCACCTAGCTCCCTTCGTCTAGTGGTTCAGGACGCCGCCCTCTCACGGCGGTAACACCGGTTCGAATCCGGTAGGGAGTACCACCCAACAAAAAAGGCCCACCAATGGTGGGCCTTTTTTGTTGGGTGGTACTCCCTGGTTGAGATTCAAACCCACGTTCGATAAAACGCGCAGCCTTTTAGACGCCATCGTTCGCGATGGCGGGCCGCAGGCCCGAAGATCGCCCTTAGGCGATCTGAGTCAATCCCCGTCACTCCCGGACAAGACTAAAACCAAAAGTATCTACCGCCAGCGTTTTAACCGCCATCGCCCGCGATAGCGGCTATTCAAATCACAGGAAATTTGGAAATATTGGGGACTATTTTCGGCCGGAAGCATTAGTGACAGGGCGAGCCTCTAAAGGGCTTGCGCCCCATGCGACAGACCGGGCGTATTAGCCGATCGTGTCCTGAAACAATCGTAGCCAGTTTTGACCCAGAAGCCGCTCGAGCTGACTTTCACTCCAACCACGCCCCTTCAGTATCCGTACCACCGTGCGATACCGGTCCGGTGAGTCCAGCTCAGGAATCCATGGTGGCCAACGCACCTCGTAACTTGGCTTGAAAGACTTAAGGCGCGGCTCATACCAGGTTTCCCTGGTTGCCCAGGGCTCGATTCCTTGTGGTGAAAAATCAGTAGCCAGGCCGACGTGTTCGTAGCCAACAACAGAAACTGCATGCTCGATATGATCTGCATAGCTTTCCACTGTGGTCTCGCCACCGGGATCGCCACCCACAAAATAGCCAAGCGCCGCCATACCGATAACGCCGCCTTTGTCCGCACAGGCACGCATCTGTGCGTCCGTCTTCGCTCGCGGATGCCCGTTACGTATTGACTCGCACATGGTATGCGTGATGGCGACCGGCACCTTTGAGAATTCAATACCATCAAACGTCGTCTGTCTTCCGCAGTGTGACAGGTCGACCATCACGCCGAGCTCGTTCATTCGCGCCACAACCTCGACGCCAAAATCCGAAAGGCCGGCATTTGTTCGCTCGAGGCAGCCGTCGCCCAACAGGTTTCGCGAGTTGTACGTCAACTGAAAGCTGCGCATGCCCAGTGCGTACAATGCATCGACATTGTCGACTTCGCCTTCCAGCATCGTCGCATTTTGGAAATTCATCAATGCGGCGACTCGTCCGCTGCGTTTTGCACGCGGGAAATCTTCCGCAGCAAGTGCGATGATTAATTTATCTGAATGCTCAGCAACTCGCTTGCGATAGTCCAGCAGTGCATCGATTGCAGTTTGCAGGTCTTTATTCGACAGGCTCTCGACGATGCCGGCATAGCCGGTCGCTCTAAGCGCGCCGAGCTCCGCGTCATCCCATTCCCTGAGGAAACTCAGCGTATCGATGACCAGTGCATTGTCGTAGAAATCTGATGCGGCCTCCGCCGACCAAACGGGTTTCGCCGCAAGTGTGGCGGTAGCGGCCAGCATGCCCAGTGTTTCTCTTCGAGTCGTCATAATTCTGTTTCCTGTCTATCGTGGCCTTATTAGCAGCGTTCCGGAAGGAAACCACCTTCGCCGAATCGGTCCGAATAACGGGCTAACCGATCAGCGCGAAAACCGTCGATTGTTATTTGCAGGACAAGGCGAGTTGCCTCATCGTTTTGTTGTGCATTTGCGGCCGATAGATAAGGCGCAACGCAGGCAATGCCGACCAGCAATAATTTTCACATTACATATCCTTTGTTTCTCGTTTTAATCATAAACGCTTTGACTGCAGCGAATCAATTCGAGCGCCCGTCGCTACGGCCGCCGGGCAGAAATACGAAGCGCTCGACGACCCGTCGACCGCTAACATTACGATTTTTCAGAGTGTCGCTGGAATCGCGACCTGCGCCAAATTGACGTCTGTGGATTTTCTACCGCTGGCGTCGCTGAACGTGAGAGTTATCGACAAAAAACGCTTGTGACGTACACCTACCCGCCAAACACCCACCAACCGCTGTTCAGGTCTTCCTCACAAGCCTGCAACTGCGACCACCATTCTTGTGCCCGGACATCAACTCGCTTCGCTGTATTTTTGAGCCAGGCTTTATTCTTAAAGGTTCCGCGACGCCACCCTGCCTGACCTTCGTGATACGCGAGATACTGGTTATAGGGATCCCATTTGGAAATCCCCTCGGACTGGTTTGACATGTTCGTGTACCAACCGACAAAGTCGATGGCGTCTTCGAAATCATCGCGATCGGCGGATTGTCGTCCGGTGTCTTTTTTGTAGCGCATCCAGGTACTGTCCAGAGCCTGCGCATAGCCATAAGCATTGGACAATCGCTTCCAGGGGATGACGCCGAGCAACTTGGTCCGTGGCGGTTTGGCGTTAAATTTGAATGACGATTCCTGGCGCATGATCGACATCTGAACGTGCTTCGGCGTACCCCAGCGGTCTTCCGACTTTTTCGCCGCCTTATACCAGCCGCTTTTGTCTTCAAAGACTGCACAGATATTCTCGGGGTTGTCTGGCGTTCTGTTGCTGCGAACATTGTTTACGCCCAGCCAGAGCAGGCCAAATAGTAGATATGCCGGCCATAGGCGACCGTAACTAAACTTACGAGACTTTCTTGAAAACCCCTGCATATCACTGATCTAATTACGAAATTTAGTCCAGAATCTGCAGTATAACGCTATTTTCCCGTCTATGGGAAATGGCCCGTGGCGTCAGCTCAAAATCGAAACACAACACCTGCCATTGCCTGAAATTGCCACAGGACTTCCCCGGCGACAGCAATTGCGCAACCGGCCGTACCGTTGGCAGGATCGCTGACGCAAAACAGGTTCGAGTCGGACCTCACCAGTGTCCCAAATGCGCGCCCCTCCAGTCGCACACCGAGTCGATTGTTCGGCCAAAACTGCAGTCCACCGCCAATCGAAAAGGCGAAAAATGTCTCACTGTCGTAACCATCGGTCGCTATATCAAAATGAGCGGCGCCAATTGTGGCAGCAAGATATGGGCGCACAATTTCGCCGTCGCCCTAGTACGTACCACCTCCCTGCAGGTAGTGCACCGTTGTTTCGTGACTTTCATTGCCGGCTGGCAAACTCGTAAATTCGGCATCAGTATTTTGCTGCGAGTAAATGACTTCCCACTGCGTATTCGCAGCCTGGCGTACATTTAGCAGCAGACCGAAATTGCCCGAGTCCTGTAGCTCGACTGTTGCATCGGTCTCGATGTCGCTAAAAGTGCCACCAAGACTATAAGCGCCGTATGGGGTCAACTCTATTCGACCAGGGGCGGTCTGAGCATCGACCCTATACGACGCAAACAGTACGCTGCAGATCAGGAATATTTTCGGTAAATAAGAAATAATTGATTACTCCGGATCCGGTCTGACAATTACCGTGTCCTCGATCGGGATAATCTCGGTTACGGCAAGATCTGCAGCTTCCGCGTGCTTGCGAATCGCGTCCTCACTGCTGGCCTGATAGATACAGACTGTACCCAGCGCCCCGCTACTTTCCCCAAGCACATAGGAACGAATCCAACGAATGTCGTCCTGCATGTCGTCGCCAACTTTCGTAGAACGAGCGGCGGCGGCCTCGAGCGTTGGTCCATCAGTAAAACCATCACGACGTAATATTGCATATAAGTTCATTGGTTCTTCACCCAAGGTTATTTTTTTATCGTCCGCAGCTTGTCGGAGCGTAACTTAAGTTTAGCAGGAAACAATAACTGCTCGGCCACTGCTGTGTTATGAAAATAAATTCGACGCCAGAGTGAATCGCCCGCTGGGCGTCGTGGATTTCGCCCGCTGGGCGGGCTCCTACATTGCTAATTAGAATTGTAGGAGCCCGCCCAGCGGGCGATGCCTCAAATCAGCAAAGAACGCCGCAACATTGCACCAATGCTTCATTCCACAGCTATAAAGTTGAGCGTTACGGGACAGCAGTTCTGACCGGTCTATCGGTAATGGCGCGCGCCCATGATGCCCACAGGAATGCGCCAGATCTGGCCGACTCTGCCACCAGCATTGGTCGCCGATGCATATATTGAATGATGATTGAATTCACCCTCACCAAATGCCAGGTTGGCGATACCGAACATACCGCTGGCGAGCAGCAGCATTTCCTCGCTGGCAGGATCGTAGCGCCATAATTGGCCTGCGCCTTTAGCAGCAATATAGACGCGACCCTCAATGTCCATTGCCAACCCGTCAACCGCGGTATTTGGGCCGGCCCATACTACAAGCTTTGCGTCTATGACCGGTTTCCCACAGCGCGCGGTTACACGTTGCAAAAAGTCCGCCCTCGCTATTGAAGGAGATCCCTTCATAGCCATTGAACGGCTTATCAAGAAACAGGAAAGGCTCCACCGGGAATGTCCGCAATACGCCATGGACTTGTGCAGAAGACATGCCACAGGCAATCAAGCCACAAAAAAGAATCGCTAATGGAATTCTTGATTCCAGGCGCTTATTTGACCAGGTCAGTTTCGGGATTGAACGTAAACCATGAAAACCAGAAAAGCCGCACAGGCACAATGATGGTATTGGACTGGTTGTCCGCCATGCGAACCGCACCGTCAGTGGCGACCGACACTGTAAACGAGCGTTCGCCAATGCGGTATACATGTTCTGGATGCTTCTCGAGATAACGCTCGGTGAACGCTACAGACTTTCCGGCGATTTCAAAACCATAGATTACGGTTTTCGGGTGTACCGCGTCGCTACTCGCACTGATCGGCATGAAGAGTCGTTCCTCCTCGCGATATTTGGCGTAGTGGTCCTTCGTATAATCTTCATCAAACCCGGTGTCCGTCGACAACACCAACGTATCTGGATGAGCATCCTTCCAGCGTGACCAGCGTGTCATGGTAATAGGAACAAGCTCGAGCGGAGTGCCTGTGAGCGGACCAACGATACCTTTTGCTCCAACCTGGTCCCATAGCGTTTCGGTGACTCGATCATAGAAAACCAGGTTGCTTTCGTAGAGAACACCCGATACGCCGAATTCGGTTACCTGCCCTGAAACGTCACGCTTGACGCCGACGGCTGAGCCGCACAACGGGCACCAGGTAATCGCTATCGGCGTGCCACCGATGACGTCGTTGACGATCTCGTGGTGATCCAGAATTCTTGCGGGATACGCCCGATGCTCACCATTCCAGGACAGTGCGAGAACGATATCATCGTCCCCTACGTGCGTAGCATCCGCTGCAGCTACATATTGTGGATCATCGATCGATGGGATGCAGTCGCGGGCGGAGCAACCCTGATGCAGGTCGACCAGCGCAACTGATTTTTTTGTGTCAGCGTCAAAACCAAAAGTTTCGCTAATAATGTCTGTATCGAAACTACGCTGCGCAATGGCCGGCACGGCCAGCAATATTGCGCCGAAGAAAAACATTTTCGTCAAATCACGCAAGCACGTTGCCACATTGCACATAAAGAAACTCCGGATGTTTTTCCGTTTCCTCAAATGTAAGCTTTGGCGTTACCAATTACTGGTACCGGCGGCCGTAGCTGCTTCTCAACCAGCCCGCCGCATTCCTGGCACCGGAACCTGGTCTCTGTCAGTTGCCGGTGACCCCGACCTGTCTCTATGAGCCTGTTCAAATCAGCTTCACCCCAGCGCTCGCAAGTAACACAATACAACGCGAGTGAATGCATCTGATCACGCAAATCGATAAAAGTGGCAAGACGCAACATCGTAAACGCAAAGATCTGTTCGTAAATCTTTACAACAACGACATAACGGCACCGATCAGGCCGCCAACGAGGAGAATCATCATCGATAACGCGCCGATACTAAATCCCATGCCACGACTTTTTGGATTGCCACGATAGGCGCTGCGATAAACCAGCCTGGCGATAACGAACACCAAACCGACGCCCGCGCCAATTTTGGCGTCAACGTAATAGCCGAACATCCACAGGGAAGGCACAAATATAATCATTTGTTCGATGGTGTTCTGGTGAATACGAAAAGCGCGGTCAAACTCATCGCTGCCGGAGGTAGCCGGTGCATTTACCGAATGTTTGACGCGTGCCTGACCAACCTGAAAAGCGAACACGAACGTCTGTAACAATGCGAGTGCGGTAACGATTGCGATTAATTCCACGTTCCTCTCCTTTTTTATTATGTGGCTGTATGATGCCGTTTCGTGGCTATTGCGTATAGTCATATAGCAAATTCATACAGATCCACCGGACCACCTGATAGTACAATAACCCACGCTGACTGTGCGCGGGTGTGGAAGATCGGTAACAGGGAACGGCATTGACAGAGACTCGAGCGAACACTCCAGCTAAACCTGTCCTCTATATTATGCGCCTGCTCGGTATCGAACAGGATGAGTTTGCGGCGGTCGCCTGGTCGTTCATCTATTTCTTTTGCATCCTGTCGGCGTATTTCATGCTGCGCTCAGTGCGCGATGCCATGGCGATCGCCAGTGGCGTGAAGAACATACCCTGGCTTTTTACCGGCACTTTCGTGCTGATGTTAATTGCGACACCAGCCTTCGGCTGGCTCACATCCAAATACCCGCGACGCATATTCTTGCCATGGATCTACTATTTCTTCATCGCAAACATCCTGATTTTTTATTTGGTTTTCACATACGCACACATCTACGATCTGAGCGAAGTCTGGATTGGTCGTGCGTTTTTTATCTGGCTCAGCGTGTTCAACCTGTTTGTCGTATCAGTGTTCTGGAGTTTCATGGCCGACATTTACTCGAGGCAACAGAGTCGGCGTCTTTTTGGCATCATATCGGCGGGCGGTAGCACCGGAGCATTGATCGGCCCGCTTGTGACCAGCGTCCTGGTTGTACCCATCGGCTTTCGAAATTTGTTACCGCTCTCTGCGACGCTATTACTATTAGCTGTTTTTTGCGTCTATCGTCTCCGCGGCTTATTTAGAAACCCGCAAGCTGTTCCCGGCGAAGCAACTGCGGAACCGGTCGAAAGCGAGCAGGCAATCGGGGGAAGCGCCTGGGCCGGTATAAAATTCGTTTTGACGAGACCCTATTATACGGCCATAGCCATTGCTTTAATCTGTGCAGTTTTTTTGGGCGGCGCTACGTACATGTATATGGCCGAGATGGTCAGTGTTACCTTCGAGGGCACAGATCGGCAAACACAAATATACGCAATCATGGATGCGATGATAAACGCGCTGTCATTTATTGGGCAGCTATTGATCGTTAAGCATTCAGTACGCAAACTTGGAATCGGCTGGACGCTATCGTTGTTACCAATTGTGTCCGTGGTCGGCTTCACCCTGCTTGCATTAAATCCGGTCTTTCTGATTATCGCTGCTCTTCACGTCCTGCGTCGTTCGATAACGTTCGGCCTGACCAAGCCCACCAACGACATGCTTTACTCGGTTGTTTCACCAGAGGCCCGGTACAAGGCAAAGAATTTCATTGAAACTGCTGTATATCGCGGCGGGGACGTTATTACGACATGGACCATCAGGCTGATTAGCGGCATAGGCCTGAGTGGAGTGGCCCTCGTCTGTGTACCAATTGCTCTCTTTTGGGCGTGGCTTGCCGTCTGGATTGGTGGTGAATACAGACGCCGTGACAAAGCGACGGCAGGGGACGCCGCTGCATGACTGGTCGATCCTGGAGTCGCCGTGAAACACTTAAAGCTGCTATCGCTCTGGGTATCACCTCGGGGCCCCTATTTGCAGAACACGTTGCCATGTTGAACCGTGTGATTCCCGCCAGCGGCGAATCACTGCCTGTTATCGGGCTCGGCACCTGGCAGGTCTTTGACGTCGCCGGTTCTGCAAAGGAACTCGCGCTACGACAGTCAATCATCCAGGCACTAGTCGACAACGGTGGCCAGCTGATCGATTCTTCACCGATGTACGGGCGCGCAGAAAAAATTGTTGGCGAAGTGCTGAATGCGAGCAATAACCGTGACCAGGTATTTCTTGCCACCAAGGTTTGGACTAACGGCAAAACAGCGGGCGACAGTCAGATGCAACAATCAATGGACCTGATGCAAACCGACGTCATCGACCTCATGCAAGTCCACAATCTCCGCGACGTGGATGCGCACATGAGCACAATACGGGAATGGCAACAGGACAAGCGTATTCGCTATAGCGGCATTACGGACTATCGATCAAGTCAGCTCGATGAAGTGGAAGACGCCATGCGTAAACACAAACCGCAGTTTATCCAGATCAATTATTCTCTTGGCGAGCGGGATGCGGACAAACGCTTATTGCCCGTCGCCCGCGAACTCGGAATCGCTGTATTGGTTAATCGTCCCTTTGTTGAAGGGCGATTGTTCCGTGCTGTTGCCGGCCTCGAAGTTCCGGATTGGGCACAGGACTTCGCCGCATCCTGGGGTCAATTCTTCCTCAAATACATCGTCAGCCATCCGGCCGTTACCTCAGCAATTCCAGCGACGAGCAAGCTGCACCACATGGTTGATAACCTCGGAGCTGGCCACGGTGCTATGCCGGACGAGGCCACTCGTCGTAGAATGGTCACTTACGTTGATTCTCTTTAGATCTGAACTACTCCTCAACTGCAGTAAACCAAGATGACCAATACAAGTTTAGCGCGCCGCTTCGGCGCAGTTATTTATGACAGCCTGCTCGTTCTGGCGTTAATGTTTCTCGCCACGTTGCCGTTCATCGGTGCCAGGGGCGGCGATTCCGTCGAACCGGGGACACCGCTGCATCAAATTGCATTGCTGCTGGTTGTATATCTGTTTTTTGTCGGCTTCTGGTCCGGCTATGGACGCACGCTTGGGATGCAGTCGTGGCGGTTGCGAATTGAAACAGCCGATGGAGCCAAACCTTCATACGCGGCGTCGAGTTTGCGTTTTTTTGCAGCAGTGTTGTCATGGTTGCCAGCTGGCCTGGGATTCTGGTGGCAGTTGTGGGATGCAGATGGGCTTACCTGGCATGATCGGATTTCGGGTACGCGGTTGAGGTACTACCCGAAGACTGATTAGTGGGCGAGGCATTCGCGGCTGAAGCCGCTCCCACAGGACCTTGCCAGTCCGAAGCATTTCAGCCTGCAGCACTACAATCTGTGGGAGCGGCTAACACAAAAGATGCACAAATGTGGTGGATCAGAGAGAGGTGCGGGAGCAAAGTTGCCGCGAATGCTACAACCAGGCACCAATACCAAAGATACGCGATCACAAACCTGGACTCAGCAGGGATTAATCCCTCACTTCACCCGACTTAACGCGAAAACGGTCACCATCACCAA
The DNA here is from genome assembly GCA_964403695.1 of uncultured Woeseiaceae bacterium. Classification (GTDB taxonomy): domain Bacteria; phylum Pseudomonadota; class Gammaproteobacteria; order Steroidobacterales; family Woeseiaceae; genus SZUA-117. Next base: position 70,772 of record CAYOHF010000003.1, read on the forward strand.
CGCAAAAGACGGCAGCCAGGTAACAATAGCCGGGTTCAGATCAAATACCTGTCCGGAGTTCGCCAGCATCTCGCTGGCCAGAAAATAGGCCAACCCGACCAGGACACCGATCATAAGTCGACCGCCAGACCCGGCAGAACGCAACGACCCGAAAACAAAAGCGAGCGCGAGCACCGGCATTACCATCACCGTGGCAGTTTTAGATATGCGCGACCAGAATTCAGTTTCGTATCGTTCGGCGGCAAGCCCATTTCTCTTTAAATAATTTATATAACTCATGAGGCCACGTGCAGAGAGGCTCACCGGTTTTACCAACGTAATACCCAACAGCTCACCATCAACGTTAAATGACTCAACCTCCACTGGAGACTCAATGACTTGTACACCGTCGTTCTGAAAACGTGTTTCCCGAAAATTCTCGAGAATCCAGTTGTCCGATTCGTCGATCCCGGCATTTTCGGCTTTAGCAATTGACTGAAGAGAGTTGTCTTCATTGAAGCGATACAAATAGAGTGCGCCAAATTCGAATTCGGCGTTAATTCTTTCCAGGTGTAATATTGACGAGCCATCCTTCACCCACGCCGCATTGCCAATATCGCGGTCTTCCTTTTCGTAGCGGGCTTCGTCGCGCATCGTCCTCGCGAAATAGTCAAGCGGTGGACCGATAAACTCACCAACCAGGCCAGTAAAAATTGTCAGCACAAAACCCGCCATCAAAACCATGCCTGCCAGGCGGGCAACCGAGAGGCCAGCCGTTCGCATTACGACCAGCTCGCTGTTATTGGCAAGTCCACCAAGGCCCAACAACGCGCCGATTAGTGCCGCAATCGGCAACATTTCAAACGCGAGCTGTGGCATGCGCAGTGCCGCAAACAACAATGCCTGCGGGATACCGAATGTTCCCTGCGTCGACCCCAATTGGCCGATGAACTCGAACAATCCGGCTAGCGCCAGGAATACCAGCAGGACCAGCATGGTGCTGACCAGTATGGAACGCATCAGGTAGGCGGTAAGAATACTCATCTTCGAGCCCGCAACGAAAATACGCGACGATGGATGCCGTTTTGCACTACAAGCATGCCGAGCGCTACGCTCAGCATTAGCGCATGCACCCACCAAAGACCCGCAATCACTGGCATTGTTCCTTGCTCAAGCCATGCTTTGCCGGCGCTCAGCAGATTGAAATAAACAATGAATACCAGCAATCCGATCGCGAGGCGCCCGTAGCGCCCCTGCCGCGGCTGGCTGCGGCTTAGTGGTACCGCGAGAATCGCAAGTACCAGGGTGGCCAAAGGTATGCCAATACGCCAGTGCAATTCCGCAATTTTTGCCGGCTCAGAGGACAGAATGAGATCTGCGGTAGCCATCGCTCGCGGCCTGAGATTTTCATCTTCCACGGCCGGCAGGCGATACGGTATTCCATATTCGGCAAACTCTACGACGCTGAAATTCGCGGTGCCCGGAATGCCCTTGTAGCGGCGCCCGTCGTGCAAAACAAAGAAGCGCAAGTTCGGGTCATCTGTGTCCGCCTGCTCACCACGCTCCGCAACGACGACCTCAATCTCACCATCTTCAGTACGCAGCTGCACGAAAACATTTTCCACGGCTCCCGGCCCAACGACCTCCTCCGCGTACACGACAGCATTTCCGCCCCTGCCGCTGGTAAACCGGCCAGGCTCGATGCTTGAAAGATCAGCCTGTCGCCGCGCCTCCATACTGATCCGCTCGATTTCTGTCAGCGCTTTCGGCCCTACATCCATCGCCAGCCAGCCAACAGCGAGCGTCAATGGGATTAGCAGGTATGACAAGGGACGGTAAATGTCGCCGGGACCCACACCGCAGGCCATCATCGCCGGCATTTCGCTGTCGCGATAAAGGCGGCCCAGTGCCAGCATGATCGACAGAAACAGTCCAATCGGTACCAGGATCGTGAGGTATTGCAATGCAGTAAGGCCGATAATCTGAAATATGGCGTCTTTCGGCAGTTTGTCCTTAGCCACATCACCCAGAACACGGGCAAACTGGTTGGTCAGCAGGATAAACAGCAGCACCATCGTCACGCCCAGCCAGGACTGTGCGATCTCTCTAAAAATGTAGCGATCGAGAATACGAAACATTGCTATATCAGTGATTTTCCTGGCTTTTGGACAGCTGGAACTGTCCTATGTTCGGTCGGATCGGTTAGACTACCGTTTTTGAATTGCTCGCGACAGTCCCCGTATCAAAGGAACTTGTCGGGTGCCAAACAACTAATAAGGCCAGAGTTCCCTGCGGTTTTTAGTTGCGGCGTAATCGCCGTCGCAAAACAGATGAATGCGGGTAACTTAAGGTTGATCAAGGAACAATCGCCAATGGACTTTTTCACAACCACGAGTGCGGCGTCACGCCGCGCGGGTAATTGCATTGTTGTAGGCGTTTATGCCAATGGGAAGCCAGGCCAGGGCGCTGCTGATATCGACGCAGCCAGCCAAGGTTATCTTCGAAAACTCATTAAGCAAGGTGACGTTTCTGGTCGATCCGGCACTAGCCTGATGCTTACGTCAGTACCCGGTGTTCGCGCGCAACGAGTTCTTGTTCTCGGCCTGGGAAAATTCGCATCTTTTGGCGTTGACGATTTCCGCCAGGCAAATGAAACAATTGCCGCTGTGATTAAAGGCAGCAAGATAAACGACGTTGTCAGCTACCTGCTGCTCGAAGATGTCGCCGGAACCAGTGCGTATTACCTTGCACGCCACACTGTGGAAACGATCGGCAATTCTCTCTATACATTTACTGAAATGAAGAGTGGCCGTAAAAAGCCAACCAATTCACTGAAGAAAATTGGCTTTGCAATCAGCAGTCGTGGTGACGCCGGCAACGTAATGCGCGGTGCTGAGCATGCACACGCGATTGTCACCGGTATGACGCTCGCCCGGGATCTTGGCAATCTGCCGCCTAACATCTGCACACCGGCCTACCTCGCGCGCAGCGCCCAAAAAATTTCGCGACAATACAAAAGCGTGCAAACGAAAGTCCTGGGGGAAGCTGAAATCAAGCGACTTGGGATGCATTCGTTCTTGTCTGTAACCAGCGGCACTGTCTTGCCGGCCAAACTTGTCGTTATGCAGTACAAAGGCGCCGGTCGCGACAAACCCGTTGTTTTGGTCGGTAAGGGCATCACATTCGATGCCGGTGGCATTTCATTGAAGCCCGGACCTGGCATGGATGAAATGAAATACGACATGTGTGGTGCCGCATCTGTTATTGGGACGATGCTGGTCATTGCAAAACTCAAATTATCGATCAATCTCACCGTCATAGTGCCTACCTGTGAAAATCTGCCAAGTGCAACTGCGACCCGGCCAGGCGACATTGTTACCAGCATGTCGGGCAAAACGATCGAGGTGCTGAATACCGATGCTGAGGGCCGACTCATTCTCTGCGACGCGCTGACCTATGCCCGTCGCTTCAAACCAGAAGTACTTATTGACGTCGCAACCCTGACGGGTGCCTGTGTCATGGCGCTTGGCCATCACCGGACCGCGGTAATGAGCCATAGTGACAAGCTGGCAAATGCGATCACCGATGCTGGAGTCGCAGCTGCCGATAAAGCCTGGCGTTTGCCGCTGGCCGTTGAGTATGAGCGACAGCTGAAAAGCAACTTTGCCGACTTCGCCAATATTGGCGGACGAGATGGCGGCGCAGTTACGGCTGGCTGCTTCCTCAGCAAATTTGCTGAGGGCATGAACTGGGCACATTTGGACATCGCTGGAACAGCATGGCGCTCTGGCGGAAAAAAAGGCAGTACAGGCAGGCCAGTACCACTGCTTAGCGAGTTTATCCTTGAGCGCGCCCGCGCCCTGCCCTGATCATGTCCCAGGTAGATTTTTACGTGCTGAATGCAAGCGGGGAATCAAGTCGGCAGCATTTTGCCTGCCGCCTCGCGGAAAAGGCTTATCGATTGAATAACTCAGTTCATATCCAGGTAGCCGATCAGCAGAGCGCCACGCAGATTGACGAGCTGTTATGGACCTTCCGTGACGGCAGTTTTGTGCCGCATGAGATACTGCAGATATCAGCAGATAAGTCAGAGGCCCCGGTGACTATTGGCAGCGATGCCCTGCCCGGTACTGATTGCGATTTGTTGATCAACCTCAGCGATAGCATTCCCGAGTCCAGCGCCGCTTTTACGCGGGTCGCAGAAATTGTAACCTCTGATGATGAAAGCAAGAAACGCAGTCGCCAGCACTTCGTTGAGTACCGTAACGAGGGGCACAAACTCAATAGTCACCAGTTGTGATTGCCGACCGAACTCCCTCCTGATGTCATTTTTACCCACGCACCGATTATTTCATGGATAAGTCCTACCACCCCAAAGATATAGAGCAGCGCCAGTATGAGCGCTGGGAAAAGAACGACTGGTTCGCGCCGAGTGGCAGTGGCGAGCCTTACTGCATCGTCATACCACCGCCAAACGTCACCGGCACGCTGCACATGGGACATGCGTTCCAGGACACCATCATGGACACCCTGATTCGCTATAACAGGATGCAGGGGAAAAACACGTTGTGGCAGCCAGGCATGGACCATGCCGGTATCGCGACACAAATGGTGGTTGAGCGACAACTCAATGGCGCGGGCATATCGCGAAAGGAACTGGGTCGCGAGAAATTTGTAGAACGCGTCTGGCAGTGGAAAGAGGAATCCGGCGGGCAAATCTGTAACCAGTTGCGGCGCATGGGCTCTTCCCTGGATTGGAGTCGCGATCGCTTTACGATGGATGAGGGCCTGTCCGAGGCCGTGATGGAAGTTTTTGTTCGCCTTTACGATGAAGGCCTCATTTACCGCGGTACCCGTCTCGTCAACTGGGACCCGGTATTGCACACAGCGCTGTCCGATCTGGAGGTACTGCAAAACGAAGAACCCGGTAACCTGTGGCACTTTCGTTATCCACTGGCTTCCGGCGACGGTCATCTCGTCGTCGCCACCACGCGCCCGGAAACGATGCTTGGCGACAGCGCGGTTGCAGTGCATCCGGACGATGAGCGTTACCAGCACCTGGTCGGGCAGGAAATTATCTTGCCGCTGGTCGATCGACGTATACCGATCATTGCGGATGAATACGTTGACCCTGAGTTTGGTACCGGTTGCGTAAAAATTACGCCGGCGCATGATTTCAACGATTATGAAATCGGCAAGCGGCACGATCTTGCCGAGTACAACATCCTTGACGATAACGCCGCCATCAACGAATCCGCACCTGAACAGTATCGCGGTCTTGATCGTTTCGTCGCACGCAAACAGATTGTCAAAGACCTGGATGCGCTGGGTTTGCTCGACAGGGTTGAGGACTACCTGCAAAAACTGCCGCGAGGCGATCGCAGCGACGCCGTGGTCGAGCCGTATCTGACCGATCAGTGGTACGTCAATATCAAGCCACTTGCCAAACCTGCGATCGAGGCTGTTGAAAGTGGCCGAATTAAATTCGTTCCGGAAAACTGGTCGAAAACCTACTTCGAGTGGATGAACAACATCCAGGACTGGTGTATCAGTCGGCAACTCTGGTGGGGGCACCGTATTCCGGCCTGGTACGACGATGCAGGCAATGTCTATGTTGGCCGCAGTGAAACCGAAGCCAGGGAAAAGAACGGCCTCGCTGATTCACTCGTATTGCGCCAGGATGAAGACGTCCTCGACACCTGGTTCTCCTCGGCGTTGTGGCCTTTTAGTACGCAGGGCTGGCCGCAGAAAACAGAGTCGCTGGAAACCTTCTACCCGGGCAACGTTTTGGTAACCGGGTTCGACATCATTTTCTTCTGGGTTGCGAGAATGATCATGATGGGCCTGAAGTTCATGGACGATGTTCCATTTCATGAGGTTTATATTCATGGCCTGATTCGTGACCCGGACGGTCAGAAGATGTCGAAGTCCAAAGGCAATGTCCTGGATCCGCTGGACCTCATCGACGGGGTCGACCTGGACACGTTGCTGGCGAAGCGAACGACAGGCCTGATGCAACCGCACCTCGCACCGAAAATAGAGAAAGCGACCCGGCGTCAATTCCCTGATGGTATTGATGAGTACGGCGCAGACGCCCTGCGCTTTACATTTGCCTCACTAGCGACAACAGGACGCGATATTCGCTTCGACCTTGGTCGCATTGAGGGCTACAAGAATTTCTGTAACAAGCTCTGGAATGCATCGCGCTATGTGCTGATGAACACAGAGGAACTCGACACTGGCAAGGTTGAGTTCAGTACAGCCGATCGCTGGATTCGGTCGCGTCTGAACCGGGCAACGACGTCGATGCATGAGCACTTTCGCAATTACCGCCTCGACCTTGCCGCACAAACTGTTTACGACTTTACCTGGCATGAATTCTGCGACTGGTACCTGGAATTATCGAAGCCGGTTTTGCAATCGGAAGAAGCCACTGCAGAGCAAAAACGCGGTACGCGACAAACGCTTATTGAAGTGCTCGAGTCTCTGTTGCGACTCCTGCATCCGCTGATGCCATTTGTGACGGATGAAATCTGGGCGCAGGTTGCGCCGCGAGCCGGTATCGACGGTGACACCGTAATGTTGCAGCGGTATCCCGAGGTCGACAGCAACTGGCAGGACGATGATGCCGAAGCTGAGCTCGAGTGGGTGAAGAAATTCATCCTCGGAATCAGGCAGATTCGCGGAGAAAAGGACATATCACCGGGCAAGGCCCTGCCGGTATTGTTGGTGGAATCCGCTGACGAAGACCGCTTGTTTGCGGAGCGAAACTCACTCCTGTTGCGACGCGTTGGTCGCGTTGCATCGATCCAGGCGCTCGACGCCAACGAGGAACCGCCGCTGTCGGCAACCGCATTGCTCGGCAATATGCGTCTGCTCGTGCCGATGGCCGGAATTATGGACGTAGATGCGGAAAAAGCGCGCATCAGTAAGCAGCGCGAGCGCATTGCGACAGACCTGCAGCGCAGCCAGGGAAAGCTCAGTGACGAGAAATTTGTGAACAATGCGCCTGCCGACGTGGTCACACAGGAAAAGCAGCGGGTAACAGA